>DASPSM010000214.1:0-13497 GCA_035623955.1 Planctomycetaceae bacterium | reverse complement strand
ATCTGCGTCGGCTCACAGGGCAACTCGACCTCGACGCGCACGCGATTGTCGGGCAGCACTTCGATGTGAGTCGGCGGATTGTCGAGCTGCAACTCGGGCACCTGCGGCATCACCGGGACGCGCACCTGATAGTTGTCGCTGCCATCCAGGCAGAAGCCGAGAACGGTCGGCTCGCAATAGTCGCCCTTCTGACGCAACGTGACAGTCACCCGGCAGCGCTGGGGGCGAGGGCCGGGGGGTAGCTCCCCCTTGAGAGCGGCGAGCAGGCCGGGATCGTAGCCAAGAGGATCCCAGCCCGGGCGGTCCCAGTTCCGGTCGGTCTGGGACCATTTCTCGATGCGGACGCGCTCGACGCCCCAATCGGTCATGCCTTTGCCATAAAGCCAGTCGTCGAAGAACTGTTCCCACGAGCGTCCGGTGTAAGCCTCCAACTCGTGCTGAAAATCGCGGACGCGCAGGATGCGGTATTGATACTTCGCGTAAACGAGGCTCATGAAATCGAAGAAGGCCGCCTCGCCCAAGCGCGCCTCGATCATGCCGACGATCTTTCCGCCGCGGTCGTAGGTCATCGCCATCAGCCGAACGAGGTTCTTGAAGCGCGGCATGTCCTGCACGGTTGCGCTGGCCTCGCCACGGGCCAGCGAGCCCATCAAAGTCGCGTAGCGGTAGTCGTCGCGATGAATGTTGGGCAGCCATTCCAATGCAGTCGGCAGTGAGATCAGCGCGTTGTTCCTGCCGTACTTCCTATCCATCAGCCGGTGGGCGAAATAGACGGCCAATCCTTCGTCCATCCAGGTCTCCGCGTAACCGTTCACGCCGACGACGTTGAACCACCACTGATGGCAAACTTCGTGCGAGACCAGCTCGTCCACGAAGTTACAGGCGTGGTGCGGCATGCCGAAGATCCGCGAGTCGATCATCACCAGGCCGCCGCACTGGTTCCCGTTCCAGCCAAAGTACGACTCGCAGATTGTGAAGTCGGCGTACGGATAGGGACCGAACCACTGCTGGTAGGCCGCAAAGGCCTCGGAAGAAATGCGGATCATCTGCTGCGCGTAGAATTCGTGTCCGGGCAGCGCGAAGCAATGCAACCGCACTGGCCCGACCTGGCCTGTGAATTCCTGATAGCAGGCGCTGCACGTCAGGCTGAAATCCCTCACTCCCGGCGCGCTCACGTCGACGGCCTTGCGGCCGTTCCCCAGGTCCTGCTCCCCGACAATCGAGCCGGAGCAGGCCAGCTTTTGATCCGCTGGCAGGTCGATGTGGGCCGCGTAGACTCCGGCCTCGTTGAAGAAAGGTTGGTGCCAGGGGATGAACGGCGTCGGCTGCCAGCCCTGCTCGTCGTAAAAGGCGAGCACGGGCAGCCACTGAGCAAGGAATGTGACTCCTTCCCATTGTCCCCAGCGCCCTTGCCGCTGCGGGAGTCGCAGAGTGAAGGTGACCTCGACCGTCACGTGTTCGTTCTGGCAGACCTCGCGCGGCAGGCTCACCTCGAGAGCCGTGTCGTTATCGGCGCGGAAGCGGAAAGGGAGAACGACCGGAGGAACCGACGCCTCCGGACGGCCATCGTCTACAAGACACACTTGCTCGACTTGCAGCGGTGGGCCCTGCAGATCGATGGCCTCGCTCGGCGCGAGACGCAGGATTTCGAGTGTCTTGGCCAGCAATCCGACATCGGACGATGGCACGCAGTAATGCGCGTGAGCATTGAAGACCAACTCGGACGCCGGTCGGACATGGCGATTGAACCACGTCACTCGCTCGCGGACGATGACTCTGTGCTCGGCGACTTCAATCCGCATCCCCAAGTCGTAGCGGGGAAGCCAGTGCGGAACGTCCGCGCAAGCAGTCGCCGGCGCGAGGCACGCCAAAAGCAGCCCGAGAAGCGCGCAACATCGTCGCCGCCAAGTTTGTGCTGGCGCGGCGCGTATCGGGTCGGTGGAGAGGTGAACGATCTCCAATCCGGACGACCTTGTTTTTGCGCGAGGACCGATCGCGGGGAAAGGGCCAACTCGCTTGGCATTCCCGCAGTTAGGACATCAAGTTGGCGGCGTCAAAGGTCGGCGCCGAAATGACGAGATTGGATTCGCGGCGAGAAAGACGGGATTGGCAACGAAACGGAGAGGCGAGGCGGGAATCATCGAAAAAGTCGCGTAACCTGTCAACCGCCAGTGCCCGGCGCAAGTGTATAGCACCGCGTAATTTATGTCGGATGAAAGCTGAAGAATCGTTCAGGTTTGCGGGCTACTCTTTTGCCCCTTGAGAGTTGGGGCAATGAGCAGCTTTTTTCCGCACGCTCAATGAGTGTGCTTACGGAACTCGGGGGGCCGCTTCTCCTGAAAGGCGCGAACGCCCTCCCGAGATTCGTCGGATTGGTAATAGAGCGCCAGAGCCTGCATCCCCAAGCTCGAGAGGCCGCGAATGCTCTCGCTGTCAGCATTGAGCGAGCGCTTGCCAGCGGCGGGCGATGCCGATCAGCCAGGCGCCGATGCGTTGCGGCCGGCGCAGCTGACCGAGTTGCGTCAACCCCGCACGAAGACCTCCTGCACTAACTCGTCCGCTTCGGGCAACGAGCCGGTCGCGTCAAGCAACACCGCGCGCACGAGAGGCGCATAGCGATCATAGATTTGGCCGGCGGCTTCCCGGTCCCTCGCGAGAATCCGCCTAGCCAGCTCGGCGTCGTCTCCCATCGGCGACTCCCGCGTTCGCTGGGAGTCTAGACGAGGATCAGGGCGAAAATTCCACCGAATTGTGAGCCTAGCCTGGCTTTCGCCCGTTTAGCGAGAGTGCTTCCGGAACTCGGGTTGCTCGTTTTTCCTGGAAAGCGCGGACGCCTTCACGAGATTCGTCTGACTGGTAATAAAGCGCCAAAGCCTGCATTCCCAAGCTCGAGAGGCCGCGGATGCTCTCGCTATCGGCATTGAGCGAGCGATTTCGCCGACACCCATTTATCGTTCTTTCAGCAACCGATCGAAGTCACTGGCCGAATCAACCTCCTTACTGCGAAAGAGGTGCATTTCCAGTTGCTCTCGGGGAGGCAAGTCCGATTTTTCGAACTTTGTCCCAACCTTGCTCATCTCGAAGATTGCCTCAATCGAGCGGACACCGTGCTCGTAGCGGGGAACCTGCAGCAGCGCGTTGAGCACGCCGCCGTCGATTTGGGGTTCGCCGTCCGATCGAAGCAAGTCTTTGTACGACCGTTCGATGATGCTACGGATCATTACGGCGCGACGGACGATAAAGACGTCGTCCTCCGTATCGCGCGGGTCAGGACCGGTCGTGTCGACGAAGCCGCGCAGCCTGCTCACGAAATCGGGGCCCTTCGCTGCCCTGAACTCATCGAGCTCGTCCTCCTTGAGTTCCTTTCGCGTGAACTGCCCGTAACTGGAGCTCGTACCGCCGGCAAAGACCAGGATCGGATTTCCGATCTTCAACTTAAGATTCTCGTGCTTGAATTCGCCATCCTGCATGACGCTGAGGAAGTGCCTGAGCCACCCGAGAGACTGTCCATCAAACGACGAGTCGACTTCGTCAAAGAAAACGAGAGGTCGCACGCCGCCGAGCGCGTCGTCGCGGATCTGGATCAGCGCGTTCTCGAGATCGTTAGCACAAGTAAATTGAGCGAGATTAAACTCGTACGACTTCGACTTCTGCTTGCCCGATATCGTCCCGGCGATCTGCTTCACGCCAAACGACTTTCCCGATCCGGGCGGCCCGAAGACGGCGATGCAGAGCGGTCTCGGGGGGCTTTTCTTTTCGGTGTATCGCTGAATGAGGTTGCGAATGCTTCGGTAGCTCTCGATTTCATCCCGATCCACGGTCACTAATTCACCAAACCGCGCGACCGGAAACGCGCGCTCAGGCGAAGTTGCGCTCATCGCCTTGTCGACGCCTTTCTTCACAATGTCAACTGCGACCTCGACCAGATTGCTGATTTTGGTGTTGAGGATCCGCCAGCGGCTATTATTTTCGATCCGCTTGTGTGCAAAGACTTTGAATTCGTTCAACCCGAAGACGCAGACGGGCCAACAGTAACGCCAGTACATTTCACGAGACACCTTTTCGTGTATCTGCTGGATGAGTCGCCCCAAAATAAAGTCCACTCGCGCGGCGATCGGAGAAGGACCGAACTCCTTAAGGTCGACTTCCAGGTTGTCCGCAAATGGCTGATTCGGGGTGCCTGCTGCCCAGTTCTTGATCGCTTTAGTGAATTCGTCGTAGAACTGTTCCCAGTTCTGGACCTCAGCCCCATTGGGCTCGGTGCTCGCTTCGTTCCAGACGCGCACTCGAATACCGGCTGCTGCACAAACTGCAGCAATCGGACTGACCGAGTAAACCCAACGCGTTATCCTCCGGTCCCCCACTCTTGGGGTCTTCGACCGCGTCGTCGCGGGCTCAACTCCGCAGTCCTTCAAAATGTTCCCTAGTTCGCGGCAGCATCTGTCGACGATGGCATCAACCACATCGGATGGGCGGCGGGAAAGCGTTGGTCCCACAGGGATGTCAGTTTGGATACCGACAGTCAGACGGCCTGCCGGCGCCTCTGCTTTGTCGTTCCAACTAGGCTTCTTATGATCCCACGCATAGATGTCAGGATCAAATTCGTAGGTGGACATAACCGTGAATCGAATTTGCGGCATCGGCGTGTGCATCTCGATGTCGTATTTCTTCTTCTCAATCTCATTTGCCAGGATGTCCCAATGGAGGGCGCGGTCGAGTATGTTTGACGCATCCGACCCGCATCCGTTGCGAAAAAACGCTCGGCAATTGCCCAATGCGTTGGCCAGACACGGCCGAATATCGAGCCTCGGTTGCCCGACTTTCGGGGACTTCGCACGCTCATACAAAGCGGCGGCCACGGTCGCACAAATCACAGGACCGTATCCGAACATGCGCCCTTCTTCTGCGGGTGCACGGTACTCACCTTCTACATATTGAGGATCGAAATAAAGGTCGCTAGCAGCATTCTCGTGACTGTGATGAATCAAGCCGCTGATGCCCAAGCGAATGAGCAGGTTCCCTGCACACGACAGCGCGCTGAGAAGCCCATCCGAATCAAGCTGCGACACGAAGTCGATCGCGGTGCGTTCCCACGATTCACTGCGGCTGATCTGAACGCCGGCCCTCCGCAAGTCGTCCACGTCGACGACGAGGATGGTTCGGGCTAAATAGCCGTTCCTCTTCAGATATTCCCAAAGCTGGTGTTTGCCTTCTGCCAGGTCCTTGAGTCGCGAGGCCGCTTCGACTGACAGGATCACGGACTCGACAAGGTCCGAAGCCTGCTTCCCATCGGGAGGCATTTCTTCGAGATTGGGGAGCGCCTGTGCCCAGTTCGACTCGGGATTCTCCGCATTCTGGGCAGCCGGCGAGGTCCCTTCCCCGGGCGGCGGTTGCTGTGGATCACGCTGCTCAAAGTTTAGGAAACTGAACCCATTCCCACAGTCGTACAGAACGACGATCCTTGGAGCCTCTTTCGGAAAGGGGCGAGGATTAACAATGTTCTTTTCGAACGTCGGCCCCACACCAACATGGTCGCGTAGTTCGTCAGCCGAGGCTCCAACGCGCGCCTCGACTTTTGGATGGCGCTGCTTAGTGTCCGAACTCTTGAAACGGGGGGCTCGAGTAGCCCGGAACACCCAGTCCTTGTCAAGCTCTACGAACTCATGGCGCGTTTCCTTGTCGCCGCGCTTGGACCCGACGCAAAGGGCATATTCCGTGAGGGAGTGCAGCAAGGCCTCCGACCCATACGAGCGCATCGCTTCTCTGTCAAATCGTCTGTAGGTGAAGATATGATTCGCATCGCTGGGGTGAAGAAGCATGCGGACGTAGCTGTCGACATACCAGGCTCCCCCGTGCACGACCGGCAACTGAATCCGACTTCCCTGCAGCCACGCTCGTGACTCGGTCGGCGTCGGCTCCGTTCCAGTCGCTACCGGTTTTTTTGTCCGGTCGTCATCAACCGAAAAGCACAACCAGTCGAAGCTCACGTCGCCGATCGAAAGCACGATTGGGTCTTGGTCACGAAGAGTTTCGTTCTCCGGGAGCATCGAGCACCAGAACTGTAGTAAGCCGGGTGTGAGAGACGTAGTTTACGACAGCGATCCCGCAACGTTCGCTTTAGTGAATGTCACACGGCTGCAGTCGTTGGAAGCAGAGCGCGAAGATCGAGATGAGATGGGCAGGAAGCTGCAACCCGATGCTAATTCGCGATTCTCACACGGAGGATGGACAGACGCAAGCAAAATCCAAGGAGACATCCCTCTTTGATCAAGCCAAGAGGGGCCGGATTCAGTGTTTGCACTTATGCTCAACTTCGCGCACGCTTACGGCGCGTGCTTGCGGAACTCGGGTTGCCGTTTTTCCTGGAAAGCGCGGACGCCCTCGCGAGATTCGTCGGATTGGTAATAGAGCGCCAGCGCCTGCATCCCCAAGCTCGAGAGGCCGCGGATGCTCTCGCTGTCGGCATTGAGCGAGCGCTTGGCCAGCGCGAGGGCCGTCGGGCTGCGGGCGACGATTTCCGCGCACCAACGATCGACCTCGGCATCGAGCTGATCGTCAGGGACGACGCAGTTGATCAGACCCATCGCGAGGGCTTCCTGGGCCGAATAGCGACGACACAGATACCACATTTCGCGGGCCTTCTTCTCACCCACGACTCGGGCGAGATACGCAGTCCCGAACCCAGGATCGACCGAGCCGACCTTTGGGCCAATCTGTCCGAACACCGCCGTCTCGGACGACAACGTGAGATCACAGAGCACGGCAAGCACGTTGCCGCCGCCGATCGCGTAGCCGCGCACTTTGGCGATCACCGGTTTCGGCGTGTCGCGGATGACGCTGTGCAACTCTTCCACTGGCAATCCAACCGTGCCCCGGCCGCCGTAACCGCTGCCGGCTTCGTGGGCCTTTTGGTCGCCTCCGGTGCAGAAGGCCTTGCCGCCCGCGCCGGTCAGCACAACAACGCCGACATCTTTGTCCCACGCGGCCCGACGGAAGGCGTCGATCAGTTCTTCGCAGGTCGTTGCACGGAACGCATTGTGAACCTCGGGGCGGTTAATCGTGATCGTGACCGCGCCGCCGCGCGACTCGTAGAGAATATCCTGGTAGCTCACGCCGACTCTCCTGCGGTGTTGCTCTGGAAACTAGCCATGCATCGTCAGGCCGCCCGAGACGCTAATGACCTGCCCCGTGATGAAGTTCGCGTCGTCGCTGGCGAGGAACGCCACCAGGCCGGGGATGTCGTCGGGGCGGCCCAGACGCTTCATAGGAATTGCGCGTTCGAGTGCTGCCGCGACCTTTTGACCGGCTTCCCCTTCGCCTGCAAAATCGCGAAAGAGAGGCGTGTCCGTCGGCCCCGGGCAAACGACGTTCAGACTCACTCCGCGTCCGGCCAGCTCGCGCGCCAGCGACTTTGTGAACGCGATCAATCCGCCCTTGCAGCCGGCATAAACCGCTTCGCCCGATGAGCCGACGCGCCCTGCGTCCGAGGCGATATTGACCACTTTGCCGCGACGCCGCTCGGCCATGCCGCGCACGACGACGTGGTGCATGTTCAGTGGGCCACGAAGATTGATCGCAATCGCCCGATCCCACAGCTCCAGGTCGGAATCGAGAAAGTTAGCAAAGCGATCCCAGCCCGCGTTGTTGACCAGGATCTCGGTCTGCCCAACATCTTTCTCGAAGGCAGCCGCCGCGGCACGCACGCCGGTATAATCGGTGATGTCCACCGTAAACGGATGAGCGCGTCGGCCCGATTCGCGGATCAGCTCTGCGGTCTCGGCAGCCGCTTGGCCATTGATATCGAACACGCCAACCGCGACCCCTTCATCTGCCAGCCGCCGGCAGATCGCGCGCCCGATGGCGCCGCCGGCTCCGGTGACGATCGCCGCTTTTCCGTCGAGACCACGCATGAGAGGGCATCCTCAAAAAACGCGGTGCTTGCCGGCCATGCCCCGGCGACGCCACGTCCCGGACTCAATCGGATCGTAGCCACACGCAGAAGTGATTGCCATGAGTTTCCTTGCGCGCTTCAGCGCCCGTTTCGACTGCGGCAGCCAGAATTACGGAGGCATCGTGGAACATGCCGCGACCACGTCAGCGTCGCAAACCTCGTACATAATGTATTTCCCTGGTCACAAAATGTTCACTCTGGAAAAAAACTGCTCTGTTGCGTTTACGAATTCGAAAATGTGAACCCTTTTTCACAGTCACCGTATCGATCGCGAGCAACCTCAGGTAAATAATTCGCAGCCTCCCTGGGATCCGGGCCTGTTGATCACCTTGGGGAAGCGCCAAGACTCAACGGATCCGAGGGGAGCATGCTCAAGCGTTGGGCGCTCGTCTGCGTTATTTTTGCCGGCCCGGTCGCGCTGATCATCTTTGCGCTGTTCGTCGGCCCCGCCGCATACCGGACCCGCCCGATGAATGGAGCGCCCAACATCGTGCTGATCGTCGCGGATGATTTGGGCTTCTCGGACATCGGCTGTTACGGGGCCGAGGTTGCGACGCCAAATTTAGATCGGCTCGCAGCTCGCGGCGTGCGCTTTACGCAGTTTTACAACGCGGCGCGCTGCTCCCCGTCGCGTGCCTCCCTGCTGACGGGGCTTTATCCCCACCAGGCGGGCGTCGGCCACCTCCTGGAAGACTGGCAGCTCCCCGGTTACTCGGCAGGCTTGAACGAGCGCTGCGTCACGATTGCCGAGCTTTTGCAGGTCGCCGGCTACAGGACCTACCACGTCGGGAAGTGGCATGTCGGCGGCATCCTTACGAAAAACGAGCGAAATCATCCCATCAATCGAGGCTTTGACCGGGCCTACGGCACCGGTGGAGGGGGCAACCATTTTGCCCTGGGGCTCTACGTCGATCGAAAATACGTGAAGGCTCCTGAAGACTTCTATTCCACCGACGCGTTCGCCGACCAGGCCGTCGATTTCATTCGCGATCATTGCCGCGAGCACAGCGAGCGCCCCTTCTTTTTGCATTTGTGTTTCACGGCTCCTCACTTCCCTCTGCAGGCGCGTCCGGAAGACATCAAACGCTATGAAGGAAAATACGTCAGAGGGTGGGATGCGCTGCGGCAAGAGCGATACGCCCGGCAGCAGGAGCTCGGCATAATCCACCGGCAATGGTCATTACCACCCCGCGATCCGGAAGCACGCGCTTGGGAGGATGTGCCAGAGGCCGATCGCTTTGAACTCGAACTGCGGATGTCGATCTATGCCGCGATGATCGACTGCCTGGACCGAGGCGTGGGGCGCGTCATGCAACAACTGCGACAATCTGGCCTCGAAGAGAACACCGTCGTCATCTTTGTCTCAGACAACGGAGCGAGCGCGGAGGCCATCGAGCCGCCTGGCGAGCAGGGGCGGACGCCGAACCCGCCGGACGCCGGACCGCGCCCCGACGAGCCGACGAGCGAGCCACATCGCAGCCTGGGCGCGGGCTGGGCGAATGCAGCCAACACCCCCTTCCGCGGATACAAGATGTGGCTCCAGGAAGGGGGAATCTCGACTCCCCTCATCATTTCGTGGCCGAGCGAACTGAAGAATCCGGGCGCGATCACGCCGCAGGTTGGACACGTTATCGACTTCATGCCAACCTGCCTTGATCTGGCACACGTCAAGTATCCGGTCGTTTTCGAAGGCCGGGAGTTAGCCCCCTTGGAGGGACGCAGTCTGGTGCCGATCCTGAAAGGCACATCGCCAAGCCCGCGGACGCTGGCCTGGGAACACGAAGGAAACCGAGCCATTCGCGACGGTGATTTGAAACTCGTCGCGGACTTTCGAGGAAAATGGCAGCTGTATGATCTCAAGGCGGACCGGACGGAAACGCACGATCTCGCGGCCGCACGCCCGGAAGAGGTCGCCCGGATGAGTGCCATTTGGCAACTGTGGGCGGATCGAGTCGGTGTGGTCGACTGGGCGACGTTGCCCGGATCGAGCTACCGCCCGTCGTATAGCTACCGAAAAAAGTCCGAGCCGCTGGCGAGATGAATTGCGACTGAGGTCGCGTTGCATCTAACGCTGAAGTCGGCGCAACAACAAATCCTGGGAATGATGATTTGTTGTAATTTTCATCGCTGGGCCCCGTCACTGCGCGATGCTGCTGGGCATTTTGGGGCTATGAGCGCCGCCCGGCCTCGATCGAGCGCAAAGGTAGGCCGCGAGGAACTCACAGCGTTGCCAGCGGACAATGTTTAACCACTGAGACGAGCCCAGGTTGCTGATTCTACATTACTTCATAGGGGATACTACTTAGTGGTGGGTTCGACGGTGTGGGACTATCTCTGTAAAAGGAGTAGTGCGATATTCTTTTGTGGATGTCGGGAAACGCTCTGCGTTTATGACGCATGCCTTTTGTCATCCGGGCCGACGATGACGGGCGCATCTCGTGGGTGACGCCTCCCAACGAGCGGGGATTTCGTGCGCTCTCAGACCGCTCCAACGCCGCCGTCTTTCCGACTTTTGCCGAAGCTCAAGCCGTTGCTGACACGCTGGCCGACCCCTTCGGTCGGATCGGCGTTCGTCTGACCGTCGAAGACGCTGAATAGGCTGCGGCATCTTCTCCGAGTGCTGCGGAGCCGCGAATCGTCTTTCCACCATTCGCCCGCTTGGGCGAGTGGGGGGCTTATCTCTCAGCGTGCGCAGCAAGCAGCCTGCGGTCACGCGCTTCGCGACTGCCGCTTTCATGTCGCGTCGCCGATCACACCGTGATCATAGCCCAGTCCGGAATTGGGCCTGGCTTAGCTATCGCTGTCGTCTGTCCACCGACCGCCATCGTTCAAGGTTGTGGGCGATGCACGCGGAAAATTCTTTCGTGGCTCTACGTGATTCGCCTCTAATTCTTCACTTCCTGGCGAAACGGCTTGTGACCTTTGAAGAGATCGAGGTGGGATTGGAGTTCTCCCTTTTGTTTCCCCGAAGCAAGCTCGATGGCCTGTTCCTCCCGTTTCACGGCATTTGCAAAATCGCCCTGTTCGGCGTAGGCGGCAGCCACGGTGTCCAGGTTGGCCGCGTCTTTCCAAGACGTCAGATCGCAGGCCTTCGTGGCGTCCATCACGGCCTTCTGCCCGTCACGGTACTTTGCCTCTGGCCAAGTCGCGGCAAACCAGGCTCGAGCATTCCAGTTATAGGCGTCTTAAGGATCGAGCCGAAGGCTTCGTCGTAATCGGACAGGGCCTTGGCGTATTCCTTTTTGTGCAGCGCCCAGACCTCGGCACGGTTGCCGTACGCCATTTGAAATTTGGGATCGAGGCGAATCGCCTCGGTGTAATCGTCGATGGCCTTGTCGTATTCCTTTTTGTACGTCCGGGCCTCGCCGCGATTGCTGTAAACCGGAGCGAACTTTGGATCAAGCCGGATCACCTCGTTGTAGTCAGAAATGGCTTTATCGTATTCGTTCTTGGCGGACCACGTGACCCCGCGGTTGTTGTAGGCGTTGGCATATTTTGGATCCAACCGAATCGCACGGGTGTAGTCCGAGATCGCCTTGTCGTATTCTTTCTTGAGGCGCCATGCGTTGCCTCGTTTGTAGTAGGCCAACGCGTTTTTCGGGGCGAAGCGAATCGCCTTATTCAAATCGGCGATGGCTTTGTCGTAGTCCTTCTTCTCAAGCCAGGCGACGCCACGCCTGTACCAGGCGGTTGCGTCTTTCGGAGCGACTCGTATCGCCTCGGTGTAATCGGCGATTTCTTTCTCGCGCGCATTTTGGGCAGCTTCGGCCAGAGCCCACGAGCAGACGACCACGACTAGTGGCAGCAATTTCAGCCGTCCCATTGTTTCCGCCTCGCTGGTTTCACCTCTGGGACCAAGCCAGGGCCAGAGAGATATTTCGCAATTCGTCGCAGGCGCTCCACTCGCGGGCAGTCTCCTCAGGTCGCGAAACAAAATTAACCCGCGGTCGCGCTCTGAGCGGCTCCAACGGCGGGGCTTCGCTCACCGTAAAGGGGACGATCGCCAATTTCAACGCGGCCCTGAACGGTCTCGCCTACGCGCCCACCACCGGCTACGCGGGGTCCGACTCGCTGTCGATTTCAGTCGTGGACTCGGCGGACAGCAAGTCGGGCACTGACAGCGTCGCGATCACCGTCAACTCGCTGCCTCCTGCGATCTCGGCCCCCAAAAGTGCGTCGATCAACGAGAATGGCTCGCTCCCCTTTGCGTCGGCCAACGGCAACGGCATCTCGGTCACCGACGCCAATCCCGGCACCGATTCGCTTTCACTTTCGGTCTCCCACGGCACAATCAACCTGGCAACGAGCTCCGGGTTGAGCTTCACCTCGGGGAGCAGCGGCTCGTCTTCCCTCACCGTGAGCGGCACGATCAGCGGTCTGAATGCCGCGCTTAATGGCGTGACCTACCAGCCGACAATGGGCTACACCGGTTCCGACTCGCTGGCGATCCTGCTTTCGGATCCGGGGGACGGCGGCTCGGCGTCGACTGCCGTATCGCTTTCCATCGTGGGGCTGGCGGCCCCGACGATCACGGCGCCTTCGACCGCCTCCACGACGCAGAACGTGGCGATCGTCTTTTCATCGGCCGACGCCAACGGGATCGCCGTCGCGGACGCCGGTGCAGGGGCCGTCCCCGACTCGCTGACCCTCTCCGTCGGTCACGGAACGCTGACGTTATCGACGACGTCCGGCCTCACGTTCACGTCCGGGTCCAACGGCTCCGCGTCGTTCACCGTGACCGGGACTTTGGCCAACATGAATTCGGCCCTTAACGGTCTGACGTATCAACCGGCAAGCGGCTCTTCTGGGCCAGATTCGCTGGCAATTTCGATCTCGAATCCTGACGACCACGAGTCGGCCTCGACCAGCATCTCGCTGACCGTCAATCCGTTCAGTCCCCCTTCCATCACCGCGCCCACTGGGGCCGTGGTGAATGAGAACAACACGCTGGTCTTTTCCTCGACTAACGATACGGCAATCGCGCTTACCGACGCGGGACCGGGGAGCAACTCCGACACGCTGACCCTTTCCGTCTCGCACGGAACGGTCACTCTCTCGACGACCTCCGGGTTGACGTTCACGAGCGGCTCGAACGGCGCGGCCAGCCTCACCGTGACTGGTTCGGTCGCTAACTTGAATGCCGCCGTCAGCGGTCTGACGTACAAGCCCGCCTCGGGCTACACCGGCTCGGATCAGCTTGCCATCTCGATCACCGATACGGTGGACAATCTGGCGGCCTCGGCCGATGTCGCCCTCACCGTGAGCGGCTCCTCGGTGCCCGCGATCACGGCCCCCGGAACCGTCGAGACGAAAACCGATACCGTGGTCTTCACCAATCCGGGCTCGAATGCGATCAGCATTTTCGATCCCAGCGCGAGCAGTAACCTCGAGGAGCTCTTGATCAGGGCCTCCTCCGGGACGCTCAAACTGTCGACGACCAGTGGGATCACTTTTGTTTCTGGGTCCAACAACTCGTCACAGATGATCATCGAGGGGACTCTGGCCAGCCTGAATGCGGCCCTCAACGGCCTCTCGTACACGCTTGC
>DASPSM010000157.1:0-2528 GCA_035623955.1 Planctomycetaceae bacterium | reverse complement strand
GCGGTGGCGGTCGTTTTCGCCGGATGGATGCTCCTGATCGGCGGAATCCTCTCCGCCGGCCACGCCTTCTGGCGCAAACACTGGAAGGGCTTCTTCCTCGATCTGGCGATCGGCGTGCTGTACGTCGTCGCCGGTCTGATGATGGTGGGCAACCCGGTGGCAGCCGCCGTGTCGCTGACGCTCCTAATCGCCATGTTTCTGCTGATGGAGGGGATTTTCCGGATCATCGTGGCCCTTTCGGGGCAGCTGGAGCACCGGGGCTGGGTGATGCTCAACGGCCTGATCACCGCCGGACTGGGCATCCTGATCTGGCGACAGTGGCCCCTCTCGGGGTTGTGGGTGATCGGCCTGTTCGTCGGAATCGAAATGATTTTCTACGGCTGGTCTCTCGTGATGCTCAGCCTGGTTGTCAAAGGAGCGGTTGTGCCGGCCGAGGGGCCGGCGCGATAAATTTGTGCCGGCCGAGGGGCCGGCGCGATAAATGTTGGGCCGGCCGAGCGCCTGCGCGATAAAACCGCACATCGAACGCAATCCATCGCTTGGGAGAAACGAAGCCATGCGCCGACCAGGACTGACCCGGACGAACTACTCGAGAATCTCCCGGCGAATGACCCTCGCCGCAGCGGGCGTCGTGCTCGTGACTTGCGTTTCGGCGGCCCAAAACCCGTCCTCCAAAGAAGCAGCGCCGCCAGCCAAACCACCAGCCCCGGAAACTGCCACTGCCACGGCTCCCGCGAAAACTCCCTCTGCCCCGGAGACTTCCAACGAGGCCGCCATTCGGGCGACGGCCGACGCGTTCGTCAAGGCGTTCAATGCCCGCGACGCAAAAACGATCGCGAATTTCTTTACGGCCAACGGGACGATCATCGACCAGGAGGGGAACCTCTTCAAAGGGCGCAAGGCAATCGAAGAACAGTATGACGCGTTCTTCAAGGCGCATCCGACCGCCCGCGTCCAGCTCTCGATCAAGTCGATCGATTTTCCGAATCCGACCACCGCGCTCGAGGACGGGATGACGCAGGTGGAGACGAATGGGAACGAGCCGCCGGTCGGCAACCGCTACATGGCCCTCCACGTGCAGGAAGACGGCAAGTGGCTGATGGCCAGCGTCCGCGAGGCGCAGCTTCCGATGGCCTCGAATTTCGCCCACTTGCAGGAATTGGCCTGGCTCGTCGGCAACTGGGAATCGAAGTCGAACAACACCGTCGCCCGCTGGCAGTACCGCTGGATCGCCAACAAGAGTTTTTTGCAGCGAGACTTCTCCGTTCATGTCGATGGGTTCCCGATGTCCTCCGGCGTCCAGATCGTCGGCTGGAACCCGCGGACCGATCGAATCGTCTCGTGGAGCTTTGATTCGTCGGGCGGGTACGGCATGGCGACCTGGAGCGCGCGGCCGGAAGGTTGGGGAATCGACTCGACCGGAGTGACGGCCGACGGAATGTTCACCGAGTCAAAAGACCATCTGATTCGCGTGCCGGGAGAAAACAACGTCTTTGGCTGCCGGTCGGTCGATCGCAAACTGGGGGAGATGAAAATCCCGGATATCCCGGAAGTCGTTTTCGATCGAATCACGCAAAAAGCGCCGGCTCCCCCCGCCAAATGAGAGGCTCCTTGTGAACTCGACGGAAATCGGCGGGATCGTGTTCGCGTGCGCTTTCGGCGGAGCGCTCGTCGGGATCGCGCTGCGCGCGCTCCTTCCCGATCGTCATCTGACGGACGAAACGAAAGACGTCGTGAAAATGGGGACCGGCCTGATCGGCACGCTGACGGCGCTCGTGCTGGGTCTGTTGATCGCCTCTGCCAAGAGTTCGTTCGACGCTCAGCGCTCGGGGCTCGAGCTGCTTTCGGCGAAGTGCGTGGTGCTCGATCGCGGCTTGGCCAGGTTCGGTCCGGAAACGAAGGCAGCCCGCCAGACGCTCAGGCACCTGGTGGAATCGATGATCGAACACGTCTCGTCCGCGACCAAATCGGCCGATTCGGGGTTGGGGTCCGCGTCACTGACCGCGCAGGGGGGAGAACTCTTCGATCGAATCCGTCAACTCACGCCTAAAACGGACTCCGAGCGGTGGCTGCAGACCCAGGCGATGCAGGTCGCCGGCGAGCTGGCGAACACGCGTTCGCTGTTGACCGAGCAGCAAGAGAGCACCATTCCGACTCCGTTTCTGGTGGTGGTGATCTTCTGGGTCACGGCGTTGTTTGCGAGTTTCGGCCTGTTCTCGTCCCCCAACCCGGTCGTGATCGCAACGCTGTTGCTTTGCGCCCTGTCGGTCGGCGGCGCGATTTTCCTGATTGTGGACTTGGACCAGCCGTTCGGCGACCTGATCCGCATTTCCAATGCTCCGCTGCGAAATGCCTTATCGCAACTCGGACAATGAGAGCCCTCGAGCTAAAGAGCACGAACATGATCAAAACATCGACGACCATCGCTTTCGCGTTGCTCGCGGTTATCGGCACGCTCCCCAGCGACGCCTTTGGGAGAGGTGGTTTTGGCGGTTTTCACGGCGGCGGATTCGGCGGTGGCGGCTTCG
>DASPSM010000124.1:0-8341 GCA_035623955.1 Planctomycetaceae bacterium | reverse complement strand
CGATCATCCGCGCGAAAGGCGTCCGCGGGGTCATTTTGACTTGCGACGCCTCGGGGCTCGCCGGCTGCTCGCCGGGTGTCTATACGGAGGGGAAAATGCGTATGGAAGTTCTCCCCGACGGCCGGATCGTTGTCGCCGGCCAGCGAGAATTGCTCGCTGGGTCTGCGGCCGACACTTGCCGTTGTGTCGTCGAGGCGATGCGCCTGGGAGTGAGCCGGGCTGACGCGCTCGATATGGCCGGCCGTAACCCAGCCCGCTTGCTCGGCTTCGAAGAAATCCGCTTGCGGCCTGGTTCGCGTGCGGATTTGTTCATATTCCGTGGTTCGGAATCAAATTCGCTGGAAGTGCGGGCAGCAATCGCGGCGGGAAGCTTGCGGTTTGGCACGGTTTCGTCGCCTTAACACGTTCTCGCGCGGCTAGTTCCTGGCGTTTCTCCTTGAACCGTATGCAAAGCGTGGTACCATCAAATGGGCAGTCGAACGCTACAGCAGTCGTTCAGACTGCGTCATTTTTATTCATTTGTGACTCTTTTTTCATCATTTTCTTGAAACCGTCGTGCTGCCGATGAGATTGACGCGGGCCCATTCGAGCCTGTTGCACGCCGGTGGGTCAACCAAAACTCAATGACTCTCGAGGAGCTAAAGACCCTTCTCGTCCGTCTGCATCTTGTTCAGCCCGATCAGCTTGAAATGGTCCATTCGCGTGCGTGCCCAAACACGGACGACGCGAATGTTCTACTTCAAGCGCTCGAGAGCCGCCACCTGCTCACGCCGTATCAGGTTGGAAAACTTGAGCGGGGTGAAACGGACTCGCTCGTTTTGGGCGACTACAAGTTGCTGTATCGCAACGCATCGGGGAGCTTTGCCCGCGTTTACCGCGGCGCCTCGCTGACCGATGGTCGGATGGTCGGACTGAAGGTGTTGCGTCAGCGGTGGGCGGCCGATCCGCGGATCGTGCGCCTCTTTCGCCGCGAGGCTGATCTCGGCAAGAAGCTGATCCACGAGAAGATCGTCCCGATCTACGAGGTCGCCAGCCAGGGCGACAGCCACTACTTCACGATGGAGTTCGTGGAGGGGGGCAATCTGCGGGACTTCCTCAATATCCGCAAGCGCTTGTCGGTAGTCGAGGGGACGCGCTGCCTGATCGACATGGCCGAAGGGCTGGAATACGCCACCCGAATGGGGGTCACGCATCGCGACCTCAAGCTCACCAACGTGCTGATGAGCACGCAGGGAATCGCCAAACTCGTCGACTTCGGGCTGGCCGGCGACGAGGTGATGAACTCCGAGGCGGGCGGCGACAGTTTGCAGCGGGCACTCGAATACGCGACGCTCGAGCGGGGAACGAACGCCCCGCCGAACGACCCCCGCAGTGACCTCTATTTCCTGGGCGGCATCTACTACGAGCTGTTGACCGGCGTGCCCCCCTATCCCCGCACGCACAGCCGCGAGGAGCGTCGGCAGTTTTCCCGTTACGCCAGCTTGCGGCCAATTCGTACGGTCGATCCGAATATTCCAAAGAGCGTCGCCGAGATTATCGAGCGGCTGATGAAAACCAATCCCGACCAGCGGTATCAATCGGCCGCGATGGTCCGGGCCGATGCACAAGAAGTGCTGCTCGATCTCGAACGCCCAACCAAACCGGCAGCGGCCGCTTCAGCGGAAGAAGGCATGAACGGCCGCAAAAACCTGCCGACGATTCTGTTTATCGAACATCGGCTGAAGCAGCAGGACATCATTCGCGATTACCTGTCAAAGCACGGCTTTCGCGTGCTGTTGTTCAACAACGTGCATCGGGCGATCTCGCGCCTGCAATCCAACCCTCCCGATTGCGTGGTGTTGATTGGCGATTCGATCGGCGACGAGCTCGTTGAAGCGTACGAGCAAGTGCGAGAACTCAACGGCGACCGCTTTATCAACATCGCGGTGCTCGCCGAGCGACAGGCCGGATTCGTCGAAAAGCTCGAGCAGACCGCGCTCTCGCGAGTCATGCAGCAGCCGATCACGCTGCGCGAGCTCCGGCGTGAGATCCATCTGCTCTTCCAGCGGAAGAAGAAGACGCAGGGCCGCCCGTCGCTCAGCTCCTGAGTCTGGCCGGCACGGCGTTTGATCTTTCGTCCCTGTTCTAAAACCCGTACACTGATTTGCGCGGGCAGCGGGGCTTTGCCCCAAAACGGGGACTGACCCCCTACCGGAAGGGCAAACCAGCGCTCCAGCCGCAACGGGTCAGGGGTCTGTCCCCGTTTTTGGGCAAAGCCGGGCAGGGGGGCGGCGGACTCTGGTCGGTTTCCCTAGGGGGTCGCATTCAAAGCGGAGGAAACGGCGTGCATACTCGAATCAGCGACAGTCGCGGAGTCTGGTTAGTCGCAGGCGTGATCATCGGCTTGGGAATCACCTGGTTCTGGCCGCACGAGCCGATTCGCGCCGACCAGTCGGACCGCTCGGAGAAGTTCGGCATCTGCTCGGTGCCCGCCAGCCTGGCGATCGCGGGGCTTCCGAGCAGCGAAGCGGTCTTTATCCTCGACTTCGTCACCGGGCGGCTGCAAGGGTTCTATCTCAACCCGCAGCAAGGCGGCTTTACGCAGATGTTCTATCGCGACGTCGCGGACGATCTGCGACTGAACGAGAAGGGCGCCGCCCAGCCCGTCTATGCGTTCGTCGGCGGGCAGGGTCAGTTCGCCGGCCAGGGCCAAAGCTGGGGAGCGAGCCTGATCTACGTCGCCGAGATGACCACGGGTTCCCTCGTGGCCTACGCGTATCCGTTCTCCCCGGCAAACGCCGGGCAACCGCAGCAGATGGTGCCCGTCGGCAAGGCTCAGTTCCGCCAGCCGCAGGCGCAGTAACAGGCTTTGCCCAAAAACGGGGACTGACCCCCTACCGGAAGGGCAAACCCGCTTTCCAGCCACAACGGGTCAGGGGTCTGTCCCCTTTTTTGGGCCACAGCAAAGAGGGACTGGCTCGAAGGCGTGCCGGTCCCTCTTTTCATGCGCGGGCTGTCAACGCGTGCGTCGACAGACGACGGCTCGCGCTCGGCCCTCGATTCGTGCAAAGATCAGCACGGCCGGCTCGTGACCAGACAGCGTCAGCCGCCGCCGCAGGCCCTCGATGTCGATCGGAATCCTCCGACACATGATCTCCAGCGAGCCGACATTCGCCGAGCGAAAGTAGTCCCGAATTTCGCGCTCGTTGTTCGGAAACTGAGCCACGACCTCGAAGGCATGCGCCAGGTGCGAAGGGCTTTGCCCAAAAACGGGGACAGACCCCTGACCCGTTGCGGCTGGAGCGCTGGTTTGCCCTTCCGGTAGGGGGTCAGTCCCCGTTTTTGGGCAAAGCTGGTGCGAAGCGGGAATCGCGTCTCCGGTGAGATACTCTTCCGCATCATCGAGGCGGCTGATCCCGTGGCGAACTGCGTAGAGGTCGATCAGTCCCGAACGCACCAAGGCCGGATCCGGATTTATCAAATAGCGACCGAGCCCGGCTACTGGCGCCGCGGCGCTCAGCGGGTCGCCGGCCAGCGTCTCACCGCTGGGCAGAGCGGTGGCCCGCCACAACCCTGCTTCGGCCAGTTCGCCAAACCAGATCGTCGCTTCTTTGCATTCTCCGTCGAGGCTCACGAGCTCGACCTCGACGTCGACGAACTTGCCGCCGAAATTCGAGGCGGGACTGCATTTGATGGCTCCGCCGCGGAATTCGGCAGCGAGCCGGGTCAGGAATTCGAGGTCGGGAGTTCCCTCTTCCAGCTTGAGCGATCTGCGTCCACCGGCTGAAGCGCCGCTGCTCGAAGTGCGGGCTGGCCGGCGATCGGGGTCAATATGCAGGAAGCCGTCACGGTCAGACACCGTTGCCACATCGCCACAAGCCACCGTCAAGCGCTCGGAGACGCCGTAGACCTCGCCGTTCCATTGCGTGCAGAGGCAGGCGCCCGGATCGCGGTCGACCGCCCGCACGTCACCGCCCGCTGCGAGTTGGATGGCGTCGCCTCCCATCCCGCAACACAGATCCCAAACGGGCCCACGGCCCGCGAATCGCCGGGCTTTGTGACGGGCGACGGCTTCCGCCGTGCTCTGTTCCAGACCGACGCGATCGAACCACATCTCCGCCGCGCGGGAGAATTTGCTGGCGGCCCGCCGCCGCAGCTCGACGAGCGTCAACGCCGCCCGAACGAGGTCGGCCGGGAACCGGGCGCGCAGCCGCTCCTGGAGCGCCAGCTCGGGCCCCCTGGAAGCGGCGATTTGTGCGAAGATTTCTGGAGTTGCGCGCAACCGCCGCAAAAGGTCGGTATCAAAGTTCATCGCAGAGGGACGCTCACCGGATCACGCAGCTTTGCCCAAAAACGGGGACAGACCCCTGACCCGTTGCGGCTGGAGTGCTGGTTTGCCCTTCCGATAGGGGGTCAGTCCCCGTTTTTGGGCAAAGCCGGATCACGCGGTCGAAGAGGAAATTATAGAGCGCGCGCAGGCGCGAAAGTTGCGGCAAAACCTGCGAGCCGAGATCCGCACCTTCCTCGGCCGCGGCCGCGCGACGGCCGAATTGCAAAGCCGAAGGCACGGCAATAGATTGGATTTCGGCAAGCGTCCCGGTGAGGATCGGATCGACGAATGCACGTTCAGGATGGGTATTTAAGCCCCGAGGTCTGTGCGGCGACCGGCCTGGTTGCGGCCGCGGCTGTCGGCTATTCGATCTACAAGCTGCGCGACGACGTCTCGGACCGAGTCGTGCCCCTGACCGGGATGACGGCCGCGATGATCTTCGCCGGCCAGATGGTCAACTTCCCGATCGGGCTGCCTGTCTCCGGGCATCTGATCGGGGGCGTGCTGGCTGGAATGATTTTGGGGCCCTGGGCCGGCTGCCTCGCCGTGACGATGGTGCTCGTCGTGCAGCGGTTCCTGTTTTCGGATGGCGGACTGTTCTCGCTCGGAGCCAATATTCTGCATATGGCGGTGATCGGCTCGATCGGCGGCTACGCCATCGTCTCGATCGTGCGGCGGTTTTTCAAAAGGCCGAATGTCGGCGCGATCGTCGGATCCGTGGTAGCCAGCTGGGTCACCGTGGTGGCCGCGTCGGCGCTGTTTTGTCTGGAGTTTCGGCTGTCGCATTTAGCCGCTTCTTTCGAGTTCCGCAACATCTTCGCCATGATGGTGGCGATCCACTCGCTGATTGGCGTCGGCGAGGCTTTGATTACAGCGGCCATCGTTTCCTATGTCCTCGCGCAGCGTCCCGATCTGATCCTTGGTCAGACGAGCACGACTGGCGAAACTGCCATGGCGGGCGTTGGTCGAGTCACGGTCGCGGGGATCGTCGTCGCGCTGTGCATCGGGGCCTTCCTCGCTCCGTTCAAGTCGAACTTTGACGACGGCCTCGAGCACGTGTCGAAGGTTCAAGGTTTTTCGGAGCTGGCACACTCCGCCTGGGCGTTTTTTACCGACTACGATGCGATCCCGCTGTTTGGCGGCCAGTGGCAGGGCCTATCGGTTTCCGTGGCCGGGGTCGTCGGAACGTTGTCGGTCCTTTTGCTGGCCCTCGCGTTTGGACGCGCCGTGAGTCCGCGATCCAAGGCTGTCGAGGCGGGTCGTGAATGAGTCGACTGCTCGACCGCGGCCACCGCGGTCGCTTTGCCACCGACTGCCGCCGGCCGTCGTGCTCTTGCTTTCCGTGTCGGCGATCGCGCTCGGCATGTTCTTGCCCCCCGCGCACTGGCCCTCGCACGGGGCCCTGTTGTGCGTGCTGTTTGCGGCGCTCGGTCTCGCACGGGTGCCCTTCGCTGTGGTGGCCGGCCGCCTGGCGATCTTTCTGGGTTTCGCGCTGTTGTTTGCCATTTCGGTGCCTCTCTCGCAGGGGTTTCGCGGCGGATTTGAAATCGCGCAAGGGATTCTGTTTCGCGGCACCGAGTCGTTTCTTGCGGGATTGTGGTTGATCAGCGTCGTTCCCTTTGAGCGGCTCCTGGCCACGTTGAGGCGGCTTGGCGTGCCCGCAATCCTGATCGCCATTCTGGCTTTTATGTATCGCTTCTTGTTCGTGCTCTGGCATGAGCTCGACACCATGAGAGCGGCCCGACGGGCGCGGACCTTCGATCGCGGCGGGCTGGCGTTTCGCTGGCGCAATGCAGCTCAAATGATCGGCATGCTGCTGATCCGCTCGCTGGGACGTTCGGAGCGCGTTTACGGCGCGATGTGCGCCCGTGGCTGGGATGGCACTCTGCGGACGTTGGACGAATGACCCCCTCCGCGGCCGATACCGTTCTCGAGGTGAGCGGGCTCAGCTTCAGCTACCCAAACGGGCGGCAGGCCCTCGACAACGTGCGGTTCACCCTGCGGCGCGGCGAAATCCTGGGCATTGTCGGGCCCAGCGGAGCGGGCAAATCGACGCTCCTGCTGCATCTCAACGGGCTATTGCCTTTGCGTCCCGAACCGACGCGCGCGGCGACAAATGGCGCCGCCGTGCACGTGGCGGGATTGTCGGTCGGAGCCGCCAACCTGGCGGAAGTCCGCCGTCGAGTCGGTTTTCTGTTTCAGGATCCCGACGATCAACTTTTTTGCCCGACGGTGCGAGATGACGTGGCGTTTGGCCCGCTCAACCTGGGACTGCCGCGGGCGGAGGTCGAACGGCGGATCACCGCGAGCCTCGGCGCCGTGGGCCTCGAAGGTTTTGAAAGTCGCAGCACGCTGCAGCTCAGCCTGGGCGAGCGCAAGCGCGTTTGCCTGGCGGGGGTGCTTGCCTGCCAGCCGCTGATCCTGGCGCTCGATGAACCCTTCAGCAACCTCGATCCCCGCGCCCGCCGAACGCTGGTCGACGTGCTGCGCCGCTTCGAGGGGAGCCAGATCATTGCGACCCACGAACTCGACGTCGTCGTTGAATTATGCAACCGCGTGATCGTGCTCGACGAGGGCGCCATTCGCGCGGATGGCCCTCCCGCATCGGTGCTGGCCGACGAAGCCCTGATGGAGCGGCACGGGCTCGAAGTTCCCCTGCGCTTGCAACTCTCGAGGAAGCCCACGCCATGAAACGGTCAACTTTGTTTTCGCGCGCAAACTTCGCGTCACTTTGCATCGCAGTCTCGGTGGCGGCGAGCTTTTTGGGAGCGCGCAACGACACGCGCGCCGAGCCGACGCCCCTGATTCGAGCGCACGCTCACAACGATTACGAGCACAAGCGTCCGCTGTTCGACGCGCTCGATCAGGGTATTTGCAGCGTCGAAGCCGATATCTTTCTTGTCGACGGGCAACTGCTGGTCGGGCACGTGAGACGGCTCCTGAAGCCCGAGCGCACGCTCGAATCGCTGTATCTGCGTCCGCTCAAGGAACGCGTCCAGAAGAACGGCGGACGCGTCTACCGCGGCGGGCCGGAATTCACGCTGTTGATCGATATCAAGACGAACGGCGAACAGACTTATCCCGTGCTCAAGCAAGTCCTGGCGAAGTACGCCGACATCATCAACGTCCCTTCCCAAGGCAAGGGGCCGAGGCGGGCGATCAACGTCGTTGCCACGGGCAACCGCCCGGCAAGCATGATCGCCGCCGACGCGACTCGCCTGGTCGGCATCGACGGCACGCTGCGCGATCTCGATTCCGATCAGCCAGCCGATCTGATTCCGCAGATCAGCGACAACTGGCGGTCCTTCTTCAAGTGGCGCGGCCAGGGGCCGATTCCGCCCGAAGAGCACGAGAAGATCGTCTCGGCCGTCCGCAAAGCGCACGCCCACGGCCGGCGACTGCGGTTTTGGGCGACGCCCGAAAACGCGGCAATCTGGCAAGAACTCTACGACGACGGCGTCGATTTACTCAACGTCGACGATCTGCCTGGAGTCAATCGCTTTTTGAACGACCCGGCCCGACGGTCATCGTCATCCGCGCGGTGACTTGGCGAGCGGTCCGGCGTCAGCCGGCCGGTGCTTGATTTGACCGGTCGACTATCACTCCGAGAGAAGCACCGGCATCACGCCAAGAGAAGCACCGGCGGGCTTACGCCCGCCGCTCGCCCGGTCGCTGGGCAGTCTGCGTGCAACTTAGTGCAGAACGTAAATCTCGGGATCGTCGACGATCCACTCGGTCGACCAGGTCCGGCCGTCGTCCTGGTTCACGATGTTGAAGAACATCGTGTTGAAATTCTCGACCCGCACTCCGTAGGCGAGCTTCGAGACGAGGTGATCGGCCTGAGTGAGCGGCGCGACGCCCTGCTTCGCGTAGTAGTGGATCATTCCGTCCGGCGTGAAACTCATGCCGAGCGTGTACCAGCCGGTCTTCGTGATCTGCATCGCCGGGATTTCGTGGCCGTACTCGTCGCCACGGATCAGCAACGTCGCCGAGTCCTTGGTCTGGCTGTCCCCCTTGTTGAACTGGATGAAG
>DASPSM010000062.1:0-5672 GCA_035623955.1 Planctomycetaceae bacterium | reverse complement strand
ACGGTGGCGCCGTCCCCTGGCATTGAGGTTGGCGATTTGGCGGCCACCTCGCCGGTTTCATGAGAGGATTCGGGCGGCATCGATGCTCCCTGAAGTGAATCACACGTGAGCCCATGCAAGCCTGCCGAAAATCAAACCCTTTCGCAAGGCCCATTATAGTCCCGGCAATTACGCCGACCACGCATTCGCGGCAGGAGCTACGTGCTGGCAACGCCGGCAATCGCGAAGCCCTGTCGGATCAGGACGTCGAGGGCGCTCGGCCAGTCTTGCTCCTTGACGAGCAGATAGTCGGTGTCGAAAGTCGACACGACAAAGACGCCGATTCCGGCTTCTGCCAAGGGGCTTGTCAGCCCGGCAATGATCCCAATCGTCGCAAACGGGATGGTGCCTGCTACTCGCAAGCACCGCCAATCGCGCTCGCAGGCAATGCCGGCTGGAACCGAATCCTGGCGACAAACGATGGACAATTCGTCGGCAGTGCGCGCGATCGAGACAAAGTCACCGCCGGTCGCCCAGGCTGGAATTGCGGCGTCACTGCTTAATTTGCACACCGCAAATGCGTCCGGCAGGGTGATTAACGATCCATGAGATCGCACGGGCTCTCCTGAACTCAGAGACTGGGCGAGTTGCAGCGGTGATGATCCCGAGCCGAATGCCCCGGCGCGCGTCTGCATTTGTCGCGCGCCATGCTCTGGATGATAAGAAGGCTCGTGCGAATTTGCTCCAGGTTATTCGGGAACGCCTCACAATTGGCACGATATTCGAGAGTTGCCCTGCGGCGTTGCTGTTCCGGCGTCGCCTGTTGGGCTACAGTTCAATGCAATCACCGGGAAACTTCTGACGAACGGACTCTCGCCGCAAGGAAATCGCCATGTACGACATGAAGAATCTGACAAAGCTCAAGAAGCTGGGCGAATTGGCCCCTGAAGCCTTCAAGGGTTTCATGGCCTTCGACGAGGCCGTGTTCAAAGGGGGTGTGATCCCGCTCAAATACAAAGAGTTGATCGCCGTCTCGGTGGCCCTCACGACTCAATGCCCGTATTGCATCGAGATTCACACGCAGAGGGCGAAGAAAGCGGGCGCAACGGAACAGGAACTGGCCGAGGCCACGCTCGTCACCGCGGCGCTGAAAGCGGGGGGAGCGATTACCCACGGCACGCATACGCTGGAATAGAGCGTTTAAAAGAACGCGGCCGCACCGTCGGGAACGCGATTCTTGCTCAGCGATGTGGTGTGTCGCGGCTTTAAGAGCATCCCGCGGTTGCACAACGCCTGACGCGCCAGCGATTCGACCGGCCTGAATTCGCAGGTTGAGCGCCGTGTCGTGCTGCGCGAAGGCCCCGGGGCTCGGCGCGGGCGCGCGTTGTAGAACGTGCTGACGCAAAGTTGTGGGTCTTGCTGAGCGGCCCGTTCGTCGTGTTTCACACAGAACGGCCTGGCAAGAGCCTCCGCCCTCACAAAAAAGGGGCCGCGTCGGCGGTTTTTGCCGAAAAATGTGTGGCCTCGTCACAAAAGCCCGTGGCGCGCAGAAAAATCTGAAAAACAGAGATTCCATGTTGACGCGTTCGGGCAAAAGCTCTATCGTCCCGCCCGCCATTCGACTGCTTCACATCAGTCCGCTCAACCTGATCAACAAACATCGCCGGCAAGAAAGGAAACGCAACGCACGACTTCGTGCGTCGTCGTCAAAATCTTTTCGCGCGGCTTTCGAGCCAATCGCCCCCGGAAGCGATAGGAGTCCTATGCCCCCCTGGGACCCATCGCTTCCGGGCTTTTTCATTGCGGGCTAGCCGTATCCGCCGTGGGCGGACTGAGCGGGCTTGCCGCGTCCGCCGCGGGCGGACTGAGCGGGCCTGCCGCGTCGCGCGTCAGCGGCGCCTGGGCGGCTAGCGAGAACAACTACGATTTCGAGCGAGACTCCTTGGTCCTTTTTTGGCGTGGCGCTTCACGCGCATAAACGCTGGCTCGCAGCAGGTCGGCGGCCGAAAACATCAGCGTTTGGCCGGGTTTGTGCGGGGGAATCTTGCGGCGATTCTTGAGTGCGGCGAAACTGCGTCCGTTCGCGAGATTCAAGAGCGCAGCCCAACCTTCCGAGTCGAGCGTCAGGCCGTCGATGATGCACGCGCTGGTGGCCAGTCGAGCAAGCCGGTCGAAAAGCGCGCGACCGCTCGGCGATTCCGCGGCGCGACGGATCGTCGAGAGCAACCAGTTGAGGTTGTCGATTAACTCGGCCTGCTGCGACGGCGCGCACGGACTCGGCGGCGCGGGCGGAGGCGAATTCTTTTTCCGCCGGGGCGTTGTTTCTTGACGGTTGCGGCGCGCACCGCTAGCGTAGCGGTTGTTGGCCACGAGTTTTTCCCTGAAGCGGGGTCAACTTAAAGCCGGCAACCTGGACCCTCGGGCGGTCACGCGCCCGAGGGCTCCTTTTTTTGGCGCCGGCCTACTTCCTTATTAGTTCTTGTTCTCACGTTCGCGTGAGTTGCTGCCGCCCGCGCTGCTGATCGCGACGGTCGGCTTTTGAGGTCATCGATTTCTCCTTTTTCTTGTCTCGTCTGCGATCTCTCGCACTGCTTGTGGCGGTTTGGCTGATCATCGCGCGCAGCGCGGACGCTTCGCGGTCTCGCGGCTCGGCATAAAGTCGCCGAAGAATTTGGAGCAAACGCCGTGGCACGGTGTCAGGCAATGCCCGGCGTCACATCCTCGAGAACTGTCGCTGCCCGGTTCTTGCCCGCCTCCGATGCA
Source organism: Planctomycetaceae bacterium (assembly GCA_035623955.1). Classification (GTDB taxonomy): domain Bacteria; phylum Planctomycetota; class Planctomycetia; order Planctomycetales; family Planctomycetaceae; genus DASPSM01. Next base: position 2,930 of record DASPSM010000062.1, on the reverse strand, counting down.
GGCGCGTTCCGCCCTCTAGTCCTGCTCTGCTTTCCTCGCATCGCCCACGTGACCGCCAGGCGTTTGAAACCCCCCTCGCGGTTTGCGTCGTCATTGCCTCGTTTTCGCTGAGGTCCGACGAAAGCGATCCGCAAGACCGCAAGGCGCCGCGCACTCGCTGGACTTCGAAAACCAATTCGGCGCGGAGCCAGCAGCAAACGCGGGAGCAGGGACAACGACAGACGCAGGAGCAGGACCGAACGCGGCCCGCGGCAAACCAGGCTGCCGCCGCCGCACAGAAAGGAGGGCTGGGCTTGCGAAATCGCGCCAGCGCCACCCCCGGTCCGTCGTGCCGCCCCCGATCGAGCTCGGGGCATGCCGCACGCCAGACTCGGGTGCGCTCTGCTTGCGTGTCGCCATTTTTCCCTCCGGCAAACCAAAAGCCCCCGGTCGGCCTGAGAGGAAGGCGGACCGAGGGCTCCAAGATGGTGATTCGTCGGTGGTGCAACGGATCCCGACGGTCGGACATCATCGTGCGCCGACACTTGGTATCGGCGCGGTGTGCGCGTGTGAAAAGGTGGAGTTCGAAGGGCCGCGTCCCGAGCGGGCTCGCCTCGACCCAGCCGCACGCAGAGGCAAACCTGGCTCTCGCTGGGAAGGCTCGTCGACGTTCGCGTCGACCAGAACGCGGAAGGCTGCGGCCAAGACGAGTGGAAGCAGTGCGAAAAGAGGCGTGAATTCAGCAGCGGGCGAAGCGCGCAGGATCGGAATGGATTCGTTGACGCGGCGAATCCGATTCGACGATGCCCAGCGCCGAAGGACGCCTCAAGCCCGCTGCCGTCCATGACCGCACCGGCCCGGCCCGCCCAGGATGCAACTATCTGGCAGTGCGCAGTTCTCTGGTTGTGCGCAATTTTTTGAGGGGTGTTGAATCGTAGCGTCCCCCTCGATGCTGGCAACGGGCAGTGGTCCATCGTCGAGATGATGGGGGTGCGAGCACGTACTGCTGCTCGCGACAGGCCCGGACCCTGCCGGAACAAAGGCTGCCTGCCCTGGCGTCTCAGTCTGTTTTACAGGATAATATACGTTTGTTCAGATATCAACTAGCCGCATGATACCACGCGACTTCACGAAAACAAGCCACAAAATCTGGGGCCGATCGACGCCCCTCATCACAAGTCGCGCGAGCAGCCTCGAACATCAACATCTCGGCAAGCAAAGAGGCGCTTCAAAGCAGCCTCGAGCCGGGGGCGATGGAACAAGGCTGCGGTTGGCGTCCACAAACCGTGACCAGTCGACTTCGACGCTGACGGGCGTAGTGGTTGTGAGAGGGTTTCACCAGGGCCCAAGGAAAACCTCAACTTTTGGCAATTTGTAGGGCCGGAATGTCGCCCAACATTTCGATTATGTAATGTCCATCTCGCTTGAGTTCGGACGGGGAGACCCTGGCGGCACCTCAGACCCTCCAGGGTCTCTTTTTTTTCGAACCAGCGGAGAGCCAAGCCTTGGCGAATTTGAAACGATTCGTTGATTTGACGCCGTCCTGGTGGGACCGTTAGATATCCCCATGGGACGCAAGCCTCTCGATCAACCACGGAACTGGGCGGGGACTGTTGGCCGGCATTGGGTGCGGCTTCGTCGCAAGCATTTTGCGACTCAGGCCGAATTCGCGGCCGCGCTGACCCGGAATGGCATGAAAATCACGACGCCGACGATTTCGGAGTGGGAGCGCGGGTTCCGCATGCCCAACCTGGCCGACCTGCCGACCATCGCCGCCACGCTGCGGGTGCCGGTCCAATCGCTGATCCCTTCCCGGGCATTTCTGACAAAATTCTGCGACAGCCAGAAATAGTCCTTGACCAATTATTCTGACTTAGCCATATTTGTGGGTGTCCGCAAGGAAGGATGCCCGCATGGCTTCGGAGCCGCTCTCCCCACTGGCCGCGCTTGCTCGCATCGACGAGCTCGAACGCGAGCTGGCGGCGCTGCGGGCCTCGCACCCCAGATCGGACTCTCACGGCGTGGAGATTGCTCGTTCGGACTCCGACAGAGCGTATGTCTCGAACCTGCTGGCCGACGACATCCTGCAAGCGACGCGTGTCCGCTCGTGGCGGGAGCCGCACCCCTTCGGCTCGACCGTCGCCCGCGAAGCCCTCGCCGAGGCCGAGCTGCCGAGCCAGGTCACGATCGACGCCGAGGACCTCGAGACGCTGCCTCGCCGCGTGCGGCTCAGACTGGCAAAGGGGAGTGCCAAATTCCGGGTGACCGCTCGCCTTCGTGCCGACGACGGTAGACGCGTTGTTTACGCGGTCGAAGAGGAGTGAAGGGGAGGGCCAAAGATGAGCCGACGGGACGGCCTCGAATCCGGCGCGTCGGACACGGAGATTGTGGCTGCGGCACTTCTGCGGCAAATCCTCAAGCAGCTCGCCAACGGCTTCGATCCAAACCGGTCGACGAGCGTCTTCGTCCAGCAGACAACGGCGACAATTCCGCTGTGCGTGGAATGTGGCCCATGCGAGGATTGGGAGTGCCGATTCATCTTTGACCTTCCACACGTGCACGAGGACGGCGTGCTTGAATATCGAGTCCGCTGTCAGCGCGATTGTCTGCGTGCGGGCGAACAATGAACACCAGTGACGGGGACGGTTAGTCGCAAGGTCTGGCAGCCGCACGCAGGAATTCTTGCAGCGCCACACTGTCTTCACGGTGACATATATGCATGTATTCTCCTCTTGCGCTCCTGTTTTAACGCTCCCTTCAGGTTGGCCTTCAGGTTAGGAAATATGACAAAGAATTCATACACCGTTCTATCAGGCTCAACTAGCTTATTACAGAATTGTTATTCATGGCGACTTGGGCCTCGCGACGGCATGAGCAGCTGTTTGTTGGCGCCTTGATGTTGTTGGCGATGGCGCGGGTCGCTCTCTATGCCGCGCTCTTGCCGGCGGCCA
>DASPSM010000046.1:0-7930 GCA_035623955.1 Planctomycetaceae bacterium | reverse complement strand
ACATCGGCGGGCACAGACGCGGCGTCGCTAGATCTTTTCCGCGATCAAGCGCAGGCTGTCGGCCCGGCGGGTTAGCTCGGTCCAGCGAGCCACCAGCCCGGCCAGGCTCTTCCACCGCAGCATGCTAGGGCGGCCGGCCTGAGTCGCAATCCGGGCCGACTTGCGGATACGGCCGTCGCGGCCGATCTGCTCAATCGACAGGACCCGGAATCCGGCCGCTTCGACCATGTAGCACAACGTCGACGGAGTGAAATGCGTCAGATGCCGCGGGAGCGCCAGCCCCGTCCAGTTCTGGTGGAAATGCTGAAACGACCAGGAAGCAAAATTCGGCACGCCGACCACGACAATGCCCTTTGTTCGCAAGGCCTCGGCCGCCGCCTTCAGAACGTCCTTTGGAAAGGGGACGTGCTCGAGCGAGTGCCGCATCGTGATCGCATCGAGCGATTCGGCACGAATGTCGGGATGCGGCAACGAACCGACGTGCGCCCGAATGCCGGCTTTGCGTCGCAAGGCGTCCACAACCTGAGGAAACAGGTCGATTCCTTCGACCTGCCACCCGTAATCGCGCATCAGCGCCAGAAAATCATCGGCCCCGCAGCCGAAATCGAGGAGTCGGCCGGGCGCCCGGAAAGGGATCCAATGTTGGCGGTCACGCCGGCGTCGAAAAAGACCCCGGGCCAATAGCGATTGAACGGCGGTCCGCACGCGAGGTCCTGCTGAAGGATAGCCGTGACGATGCCGCAGAGCAGCATGTTCGAGTGCCCGTCGCCAAGTTCGTAACGGATCGCTGTTCGACTCGGGCTCGAGGTGCGGAGCGTAGTTCGCCGGATAAAAAAGCCCACGAGCGCGGTCCGTGGGGCGCGGGTTGGTGAAGGCCAATTGGCAGTTTCGGCAACGCACGACGCGGAAATTGCCGCCCAGGCGAGTGAGATAATCGGGGGCAATCACTACCGTCTCGTGATCGATTCCGCCGCACAGCAGGCAGTCGACCAGCTCCAAGGGCACGGGAACGTGCCGCTGGCCAGGGAGCGCAAACTGCTGCGGCAGTCGCTTGGAGTTCGCCGCTGTCACGTGGGAGTTCTCGAGAAGGGACCCGTCAAACCGTCCGCGAATGCAGACCCGGACCGGTCCGGCAGACGCGCGCACCGGTCTGCCCCCCACTTCGGCAGCGGCTTGTAGTAAAACGGCGAATAATCGTCAATTGCGCTCTAACGCGGTTCCCGCACGGCAAAGTACGCTTTTGATTGTGCCGGGTCGGCATTCGCGACAGAATTGGGGCAGATTTCGACACGAAATTTCATCGCCATGTCGCCGAAACTTCGCGTTTTTTCTGCTGAAGACCAGCTTGCCTTCGCTCGTCTCTCGGGCGATTACAACCCGATTCACCTCGATCCTGTCGTTGCCCGCCGCCTGTTGTTTGGCCAGCCCGTTGTCCACGGAATGCACGCGCTGCTTTGGGCGGTCGATGGCTTGTTGGCCCAGACCGAAGCCAAGGTCCGTTTGAAGGCCGTGAAGGCTCGGTTTCGCTCGTCGATCCCGCTCGATGTGCCGGTTGAGCTCCAGGTGAACCACAAAAGCCCGACCGATGCGGCGCTCGAGCTTCGGTCCGAGGGGGCAAAAGTCCTGACCGCAAATGTTTCGCTCGAGCTTACGACAGGCCGCGAGACGCCGATTCCGCGCGAGGTTCCCGCAAGCGGACCGTGCCGCGATCAAAGTCCTGCCGAATTGGCATCCGCCGGCGGAAAAGTCCTGCTTTGTCTGGAGCCCGAGATCGCGAAGCGCCTCTTCCCGAACGCCTTTCGCCTGCTTCCCGCGGACCAACTCGCGACACTCCTTGCGACGACGCGAGTCGTGGGAATGGAAGCGCCCGGCCTGCATTCGATTCTGGCCGGTCTCGATCTTCACGATTGCGGTTCGACCGCCTCCGAGGATCTTCCCGAACTGCGATACGCGACTGAAAGCTTCGACGAACGGATCTCGCGGCTCGAACTCCGTTTGGAGGCGCCGGGCCTGGCGGGAATGGTCACGGCCTTCGTGCGGCCTGAGCCGCGGCGTCAATCTGCGTTTGCCGCGATTCGGCTTCTCGTGGGTCCCGACGAGTTCCGACACGAGAAGGCCCTCGTAATCGGCGGACCGCGAGGCTTGGGCGAAGTGGCCGTGAAGCTGTTGGCCGCCGGAGGGGCTGACGTCCGATTCACTTACCATCGGGGCGCGGCCGAGGCCGAACGCCTGACGTCGGAAATCGCCGGGGAGGGAGGATCGGTCGCGAGCTTCCCCTACGACGTATTGTGCAATGGCAGCCAACTCGCGGCTGGCGTCCAGGGCTGGTCGCCGACTCTGCTTTGTTATTTCGCAACGCCGTTTATTGCGACCGGTGTCGAGCGTCGCTTTAGCGTGCCGCGTTTTCAAAACTTTTGTCGCTATTACTTGGACGGGTTTCTGGAAGCGTTCGAAGCCGCGCGGCAATTGGGTTCCTTGAGTGGAGTTTTTAACCCATCCTCGTCCTTTGTCGACGAGCTTCCTCTGAATATGGGAGAGTACGCGGCCGCCAAATCCGCTGCCGAAACGCTCTGTCGCTATCTGGAAAAGACTCACGGCGGGATCCGCTTTCATTGCCCGCGGTTGCCGCGGCTGGCGACGGACCAGACGGCGAGCCTGATCCGAACCGATCTCCCGGATCCGGCGCCGACGCTGCTTGCGGCCTTGCGGGAGAGCGTGACTAAGTAAGCGCGCTATCGCGCCAACTGCCATTTAAGAACGGAAACGATCGCAATGCAGAATCAATCGGTCCGGGCCCTCTTGGGGTACGTCTGGGGATTGTTGCTCTTTCTGGCGATTGCGTATGCGGTCAAATACGGGCTTCTCGCGCTGGGCGTCGAGTCGGCTGCCTGGTCGCAGATTGGTGTCAAGACGGCGATGGCGTTGATCCCGGTCGTGGCATGGGTGCTACTCCGCAAGCCGTTAGCCGAAATGGGCTGGAAGAAGCCGACGTGGCGCTGGTCATTTCTCCTCTGGTTCTCACTTTCCGGGGCCGCGATGATGGCCGGAACAGTGGTGATGATCTTCCTGGGGACTCGCCATCCGCTTGCGGCCCAGATGAACTTCGCGCAGGTTTTCCTGATCATCTGGCTTTTGAGCAGTTTCGCGGAAGAGGTCTACGTTCGGGGGCTTGTGCAGTCGTGGGTCGCCAATCGTAGCGACGGCGTCAGCGCCTCGTCGCCTTGGGCGCCGGCAATCGTCTCCTCGGCTTTGCTGTTTGTGTCGATGCATGTCCCATTGATGTGGTCCGCGGCCGGCGTCAAAGGGGCCTGACGCTTGTGCTCGCGACGCTAGGTGTTGGCTGGTCGTGTGCCGTGCTGCGGGCTCAGAGTCAAAGCCTTTGGCCCGCGATCCTCTGCCACATTTTCGGGAACGTTTCAGGCGTTCCCGGCGTGATTCTCGGGGCCATCCTTTATCGGCTCCAGTACGGCGAACTGCCCGAATTGCTGCGCCCGGCCGGATAATTGGCTGGCTCCCGCCGCCGCGAGTTGGCATCGCGCGTAAGTTGGCCTTCGCGCGGATGTAAAAACCGGCGAAATAACGCTTTTGCCGCGACTTCGACCAGGGGTTGCGGCCCTCGCGCGATGCTTGTGCGAACAGGAAATGCAGGGATGCGAGTCGAAGCACGATCGGAATCGGCCAGCGCGCCGCAGCCGCAGCCGGTCGATCCGGCCCTGTTTGCCCAGCACAACGGTCCCCGCCACCGCGCTCCGATCGACCTGCAGGTCACGCCCGAGACCGGCCTGCGGTTTCTGGTCGTGGGCGGTTGCCTGGCCGAAGCCTTTGCTCCTGTCGCCTCGATGCTTCATAGCAGCTTTCGGGGCGACTTCATCCTGCTGAACAACTTTGACTCTTTGCCGGACGTCCCAGCCGATCAGGCAGCGCAATACGACTTTCAAATCATCCACATTCCCTTGAGGTCCATTCTCGGGAGCGCCTTCTTTCACCTGCCGGACGACGGCACGCGGCATGAGCAATTCCTGCACGAGACACAGCAAGCCCTATCGCGCTATCTGGACAACGTGCTTCGACTCAACACCGAGCGCAAGTTGCTGACGTTTGTGCTCGGCTTTCTGGTGCCGCAGCAAAACCCGCTCGGGCGCTTTCAGCCGCGCTACGACTTGCGGAACGTCATGCACTTTGTCGAGCGGCTGAACATGCATTTAGCCGCCGAGGTCGCGAAGCGCGAGAACGCCCACTTCGTCGACGTCGATCAGATCTCCGCCAGCATCGGCAAGAAGTCGTGTCAGGATGACGGCGTCTGGTCCTTCACGCACGGAACGACGCTCAGCGATGGCGATCACGACCACGACCTCAATCGGATCGAGCCCCCCGCATCGATGCAGCATTATTACTCGGCGCGCTGGCTCGAGTTCTTCGAGGCGGTGTTGCACGAGATCGTGGCCATGTATCGCTCGCTCAGGCAACAGGACGCCGTCAAGCTGGTCGCAGTCGATCTCGACGATACGCTCTGGCGGGGCGTTGCCGCCGAGGGAACGCTGGGAGTGCTCGAAGGCTGGCCCATGGGCTTCATGGAGGCGCTCCTGTTCCTTAAGAAACGCGGAATTCTCCTGGCCATCGTGAGCAAGAACGACGAGCAGTTCATCGAGTCGAACTGGAACCAGATCGTGCAGGGGCAGGTCTCGCTGAGCGATTTCGCCGTCCGCAAAATTAACTTCCGCAGCAAGATCGAGAACCTTTCGGAAATTCTGCGGGAGGTGAATCTGCGGCCCGAGAACGTGGTGATGATCGACGACAACCCGGTCGAACGGGCGGCAATCGAGGCGGGACTGCCGGGCGTGCGCGTGCTGGGTTGGCATCTTTATTACTTGAAGCGTGTCTTGCTCTGGTCGTCCGAAACGCAGTCGAGCCTGATCACGCAGGAATCGAGCCGGAAGACTGAGATGGTTCGCGGCCAGCTTGCGCGCGAGGCGGTCCGCAAGCAGCTTTCGCAGGACGAGTTCCTGAGAACTCTCGGCCTGCGGGTGACGCTGTCGGTCGTGCGCTCGACGGGCGATCTGCAAATGAGCCGCGTATTGGAGCTATTCAACAAAACGAACCAGTTCAACACGACGGGCACGCGCTACACGTTGGAACAGTGCCACGAGCGGCTGCTTGCCGGATGCCGACTCTACGTGCTGGCAGCCGAAGATCGCTTCACGCAGTACGGCCTGATCGCCGCGGCGTGGGTGAGAGAGAACTGCGTCGATCATCTGGTGATGAGTTGCCGCGCCTTGGGGTTGGGGATCGAAGACGCGTTTCTGGCCCACATCGCGAGCCAGTTCGAAGAGGAGCGTGCGACCCAGATGCTCGGCTGCTTACAAAACACGGACGCGAATCTCGCTTGTCGCCAGCTTTATAGGCGCAACCGGTTCAGACCAGTCGAGAAGAATCCGACTCTTTGGTCGCGATCGCTGGCGGAGCCGTTCGTTCCCCCCCCGCACGTCTCGTTCGTCGCCAACCAGGCGGAAGCGCGGGCATCGTCGGTCGAATGACTCGTATCAGGCCGCGTGGCCCCGCGAGCTGATTGATTCCCAGGCGCGGCGCGATAGACTCTGCGGTGTGCCGCGCTTGATTCCACTTCCGCGCCGGCGGTTGTGCGGACATCGGCCGCCTGGAGGGAAGCCGTCCAACCAGCTCGAGGAACACCGCTATGACAAGCGCAATTCGGCGGGTGAGCATTTTCGTCGGCTGCCTGACGCTGCTGGGTGGCAGCGCCCTGGTCGCGCAAGACTGGCCGCAATGGCGCGGCCCGAATCGCGACGCGATCGCCAACGGGTTTAGAGTCCCTCAAACGTGGCCCAAGACCCTCGCGCAAAAGTGGAAAGTGACGGTCGGCAACGGAGTCGCGACTCCGGCCTTGGTGGGGGACAAGCTCTATGTCTTCGCCCGTCAAGGCGACGACGAGGTCATCAGCTGCCTCGACGCCACCACCGGCAAGGAGGCGTGGTCGGACAAATATCCGGCGAAGACTCCGAGCGGTCCGGCCGGTCGCTTTCCCGGACCTCGCAGCTCGCCCACGGTCGCCGACGGAAAAGTCCTGACGTTGGGCGTTCAGGGAACCCTGTCCTGCCTCGATGCTGCAACAAGCAAGGTCATCTGGCGCAAAACGGAATCTGCCGCAAAGCCGCCCCGTTTCTTCACGTCTTGCTCGCCGATCGTGGTCGACGGTTTGTGCATCGTGCAGGTCGGCAACGAAGAGAAGGGGGGCATCGTGGCGTATGACCTCGCCACCGGCAACGAGAAGTGGAACTGGCCCGGCGACGGCACGGCCTACGCTTCGCCCGACCTGCTCACAGTCGACGGCGTAAAAATGATTGTCGCACTGACAGCCAAGAGCATCGTGGGCGTCGGAGTTGGCGATGGAAAGCTTCTCTGGGAAACGCCCTTTCCTGTGACTGGGATGGGCTACAACGCCGAAACGCCCGTGGTGGGTGGGCAAACCGTCTACATTTCTGGCTCGCTCCGCGGGATGAAGGCGTACAAGGTCGAAAAGCAGGGCGATTCGTACGCGGCCAAAGAGCTGTGGTCGAAACCGGAGATCTCCGTGCAATTCGACACGCCGGTCCTCAAGAACGGCCTGCTCTTCGGGATCTCCAGCCGCAACTATCTCTTCTGCGTCAGTGCCGAAACCGGCGAAAAAAAATGGCTCGAGCGCGTCCGGGGTGATCGCGGATTCGGCTCGGTCGTGGACGTTGGACCCGTGCTTTTCGCCCTTCCCACCGGCGGGCAGCTGATCGTGTTTGAGCCGACCGATGCGAAGTTCAAGCAAGTCGCCAGTTACCGAGTTGCGGACGAAGGGACGTATGCCTACCCGGTCGCCTCGGGAAACCGAATCTTCGTCAAGGACCTCGATTCGGTGACCCTGTGGACTGTCGATTAGCCGGCATCGAAGTCGTTTCGCCCTGCTTCGCGTAATTGCTGGGGGCGGGCCGGGTGGTCAGGCACTTGCCATCCGGCCCCGGGCGGGTATCCTTGAGTTAGATTGCGAAGTTCTTGCGAGCGGCGATGAAGCTCTTTCTCGTCAAGCTGCTGACGCTCTTGTCGACGGCCAATCTGGTGTTGCCGGCCGGCTGGTGCTGCGCCCCCGTTCTACCCCAGCGCCCAGCGGCCGTTCACGCTCCCGCGCCTTGCTGCCAGCGGCCCTGCTGCCAACGTCGGCAGCAAAGCCAAAGATCGGAGCAGGGCAAAGTCCCGACTCGACCCAGCGTGCGCTGCTGCTGTGAGCGCGAAGCCGCATTGCCGGTCAAACGCGTTCAGCATGCGACCGCACCAGCGGTCGTCCTGCCGATTGTCGTTTGCGGTCTGTCACTCCGCCTGGATGCCACAATCGGCTGCTCGGCCTCGAATCCGCCCTTGGCGGAGAGTCCGCGTTCCCATCTGCTCCAGTGCGTTTGGCGCTGTTGATCCGGCGCGTTGCGCCAGCTCGTCGGCTGAGCGCCCTTCTTGTCTGCGTGACGGCTGTCCGCTGCGCCTGTTCGTGCGCAGCGATCGCGGATTTCCAAACGATCTTTCTGGAGAGATTTCTGATGTTGTTGAAACTGATTGCCAGTTCGATTCTCGGTTTCGGGCTCCTGTTGCCGAGTCCTGTCGAGCAAAAACCGCTCGACTGTTGTGCGGCCAGGCTTGCCTGCTGCAAAGCGAATTTGCCCTGCTGTATCGGCGCGAAGGCGACGTGCTGTCAGCAGGGCAAAACGTGCTGTGTCGAAGGCAAGTCATGCTGCAGCGCCGCTCGCAAGAGTGGGACGATTGCCGCGGCTCAAGCGGCGGCGACAAAGACTTGCTGCTGCAGCGCGGCAAAGACCGCGAAAGCAGGCGTCCAAGTTGCCGACTGCTGCCAGGCGAAGCTCGCCTGCTGTAACCCAAAGTCGGCTTGCTGCTCGGCCAACCC
>DASPSM010000909.1:0-20799 GCA_035623955.1 Planctomycetaceae bacterium | reverse complement strand
CGCACGGCTGCAGATTCTCGACCTGAACATTTCCGATGTGAATTCCGCGTTCGGCAAGCCGGCAACCTCGGCCACACCGGCAGCCCCTGCGGCACCGGCGAAGGCCATTTCGCCGGCGACCCCGGTCGCAGCCGTCGCACCAGTCGCCCCCGTAGCTCCCGTCGCCCCGGTGGCTCCGGTCGCATCAACGCCGGCTCACCCAGCAGCGCCAGCAGCTCCGCCGGCGAAGAAGTAGGCGACAGTCCGACACAAACCGCCAAGAGGCGAACAACGAGGGGACTGGCCCCGGCCGACACCGCTGGATCGGCCGGGCGCCTGCTCCCCTTCTTTCTTTGTTTTCGACCGCCACCCGAGTGTGTGGCCCCTTTTCACCCTCCGACAAACGCAGTAGATTCGACGAATCGTGCGGGCTGCGGAGGGGGAATGGGCGATCCGAAATTCCCAGCCGACCTCGAGCGCCAGTCGGCGGGGCGGCAGAGGTACTGGCGACGCCGCCTTGCGATCGCCGTTCTTTGCGCGGCAGCCGCAGCCGGGCTTTACACGGCGTCGCCAAAACATCGCGCGCGGCCCCTCTCGGATTGGGCCGAAGAATTCGAGCATTCCCCCGGCTGTGAGTTTCGCGTTTCAAAAACGAGCCTGACCTGCCGCGGGATTGCGATCAGTGACGAGATCGCACAAAGTATCGCGTCCGCACGGACGATCACGGCGCTCGACTTCTTCGCCTGTCGAATCTCTAGCGACGCAATCAACTCAATCACCTCGCTTCCCAACCTTAGCAGCTTGAGCATGGTTGATTGCCAGCTAACCGGGGCTGGAAACATTCGGTTTGGCACGTCGCAATCTCTGCTACAAGTCACGCTGAGAAAAACGAAACTCGCAGGCTCGAACCTTGCGAGATTCTTGTCGGAGCAACCGCATCTTGAAACGCTCATCCTGGATAAAAACGACCTCACGGACAGTGACCTCGAGGGCTGGACGGCGTCTCCGGAACTCACTCACGCAGTCATTCAAGAACCGGGGCTCAAGCGGACCGCTCTTGCGGGCTTGAGGCATTGCCAGTCTTTAGAGATGCTCTCGCTTGCGTCATCGGGCCTTGATGACGACGCACTGGCCGATGTCGCGCGGCTCACATCGCTCAGGAGCCTTGATCTCACAAATTGCCCTGCGCTTGACGGGAGTGGCCTGGGACACGTTGCGCCGCTGAACGACCTCTCGTGTCTCTATCTCAGCGGGACCTCAGTGACAGACCGCGGCCTCCAAAGTTTGCGCGGCGGGTTTTTGGAGTTGTCCGAGGTCAAACTGGCGGATTGCAGCAGAATTACCGATGCCGCGCTCGAATCGCTCGCGCAGTTGCCACGATTAAGGATGCTGGATCTGACGGGGACGAAAGTGACGGGGCGCGGATTGAGATTCTTCGACGGCCACAAGTTATTGGGCGCGTTGATTCTCGGCAAAACGCAGTTGGATGATGTCGGTTTGGCGACCCTGAGTTCGCTGCCGGCGCTGACGAGCCTCGACCTTTCGCACACCCAACTCGCCGGGGGCGCAATCAGTCGTTTGAAGAACTGTCCGCGATTGGAAACCCTATCGATTGCGGGATGCAGCGTCGGGCGACAGGCGGTCCGGACCCTGAGTTCGGCCACCCCGGCAATCCAATTCCTCGACTGCTCCGGCTGCTCCGAAATCGACGATGAGACGATTGAGGCGCTGCGCAGCCTGCCTCGCCTCCGACAGGTCCAGTGTGACGGCACTCGAGTCTTCGATTCTTTGAATCGATTCGGCGTCATCCGGATGATGCGTTCCAATGGGTTTGAGACTGTTCGCACCAATGCCGAGATCGACGAGGCGGCCGCGATCGACTTGAGCCATGGCGGCATGCTGAGAGTCCTAACCCTCGACCACTGCCAGCTGTCGGCGAACGCTCTCAAGATTGCGACGAGTTCGCCGGCGCTGCGGGTCCTCACGCTCAACGGCTGCACAATTCGCGAAAACAAAGCCGGGCAGCTCGGCCCTCTGAACCGGCTCGAATCGTTGACAATCCGCAACACGGCGGTCGACCCAGCGGACATCGACCGAGTCTGTTGCGGCCGTCGGCTTTCCCAGCTCGCTCTGGAGGGGCCCTCAATCACCCAGGCCGCGTTCTCAGGATGGACCGGGGCGCCGTCCGCTGAAAGCATCGAGATTAGGAAAGCGCATTTCGGCGGCACCCGACTCCGTGGCTTTCAAGGATGCACGCAGCTTCAAAGTCTCGATCTGAGGAACAGCGACGCGACGGACGCCATGCTCGAGGACATTCAGCGGCTAGCTGGGAAGGATCAACCTGGCTCGTTGCAAGCAGGTTACCGACCGCGGACTGAAGTACCTAACGGGGCTTCCCGAGTTGTATTCGTTGGATCTGAGCGGGACTGGCATAACCGATCACGGGCTCGAGGCCTTCTCACGGATTCCCCAGCTACAGTTCTTAGACCTGTCAATGACGAGCCTCGACGGGCAGGGGCTGAAGTACGTCAAGCCGTGCAAGAACCTGGTTCGTTTGAACCTTGCAGGAACCAGGCTCACGGACCGTTCGATCGTCGTGACCGAGTTTCCGCCGTCACTTCGGGATCTATCCATTGCCAATACCGCCATTCGCGGCTCCGGCCTGGCGCGTCTTTGCAAAATGAACCAAATCAGGACTCTTAACGCGAGCGGATCGGACTTGGACGACGATGGCCTGAAAACGATTGTCTCGATTTCCGGGCTCATGAACTTGGACCTCTCGCACTGCGCCAAAATCACCGACGCCGGTGTTCGGCGAATCGCGATCTTGTCCGATCTGGACTATCTCAATTTGCGCGGCACGCGAACGAGCGATGCGGCGGTTGAGGCAATCGCCGCGATGCCAAAGCTGCGCATGCTGACATTGCGGGAGACGCAAGTAACGGCGCAGGGAGTTCGACGACTTTCGTCGTCCCCTTCGCTGAAAACGCTCGAGGCTGACGAAACGACCGTACCGCCGTCACTATTGCGTGAGATCACGCACCAGGGGAAGTCGGTTCCACGTCGTCGAGCCGCGCCTCAGACGTTGTAGTACAGCTCGAACTCGTGCGGATGAGGCCGGAGGCGAATCGGGTCGACTTCCTTGGTGTTTTTCCAGTCGATCCAGGTCTCGATCAAATCCTTGGTGAAGACGTCGCCTTTGAGCAAGAAGGCGTGATCGGCCTCGAGGGCCTCGAGCGCCTCCGGCAGCGAGCCGGGCGTGGTGTTGGTCTCGGCCAGTTCCTCGGGTGACATGTCATAAATGTCGCGATCGAGCGGCTGGCCCGGATCGATCTTGTTCTGCACCCCATCGATCATGGCCATCATCAGGGCCGTGAACGTCAAGTAGGGGTTGCATGACGGATCGGGACAGCGGAACTCGGCCCGCTTCGATTTCGGGCTGGCCGAGTACATCGGGATGCGGACGGCCGCCGAACGATTCCGCTGCGACAGGGCCAGCGTGACCGGCGCCTCGAACCCCGGAACGAGCCGGTGGTACGAATTGGCCGTCGGCGCGGCGAAGGCCAATAGGGCGCGGCCATGCTTCAAGATGCCGCCGATGCCGAAGAGGCCCGTCTCGCTCAGGCCCGCGTAGCCGTCGCCGGCCATTAAGGGCTTGCTCCCTTTCCAGAGCGATATGTGGGTGTGCATCCCCGAGCCGTTGTCCTCAAAGATCGGCTTGGGCATGAAGGTCACGGTCTTGCCATTGCGGCGGGCGACATTCTTGATGATGTGCTTGTACCACATCATCTGGTCGCCCATCTTGATCAGATCCTGGAACCGCATGTCGATTTCGCACTGGCCGGCGGTGGCCACTTCGTGGTGATGCGCCTCGACCGCGATGCCGATCTTCCGCATCTCGTTGACCATTTCCGTCCGCAGGTCCGAGAGGGTGTCCATCGGCGAGACGGGAAAATAGCCCGCCTTGTAGCCGGGCTTGTGGCCCAGGTTCGGTCCCTCGGCGCGGCCCGAGTTCCAGGCCGCTTCGACCGAGTCGATTTCGTACATCGCGCCGTTCTGCTTCGACTGGAATCGCACGTCGTCGAAGATGAAGAACTCGGGCTCCGGACCGATGTAGCAGGTGTCGGCGATACCCGTTTGCTTCAGATAGGCGACGCCTTTCTTGGCGACGTTGCGCGGATCGCGCGAATATCTTTCCTTGGTGATCGGGTCGACGATGTCGGCGATGACGCTGACGGTCGGCTTCTCAAAGAATGGGTCGAGCACCGTCGTCTTCGGATCGGGAACGGCGAGCATGTCGGAGGCGTTGATCGCCTGCCAGCCGCGAATCGAGGAACCGTCAAACCCCAGGCCCTCTTCGAAGATGCTTTCGTCGAGCGTATCGATCGGGTAGGTGCAGTGCTGCCAGGTTCCGAGCATGTCGCAGAACTTGAGGTCGATCTGCTCGGAATCGTTCTTCTTCATGAATTCAAAGAATTCCTTGGGGGTCATCGTCCGGTCCTTTCGTGAGTCTCGTTCGTCGCTCGGCGCGCAAGTGGATTTAGCACAGCTGCACAGAAAGCGTGCATCCTTAGCGCCTCGGGGCTTCGCTGCGCGGGCAAAAAGCCCTGATTTTCTCGGCCCAGGACGCTCGAAGGTCCGTCTCCAACGGATTTCGCAACGGCCGTGCCGAGCGGCTGTTGGGGGCAGGGTTGAAGCATAATCAGATTCGAGCCGGCGTGCCAACGATGGACGGACGATTTGGCGTGCAATAGAGTGACAGCAGAGCTGAGGAGTGGGCTGCATCGCAGGTCGGCGTCAGGCGGGTCGATTCGATCGATGGAAAAGCAGCTGCGGGTTTTGTTCCTGTGCACGGGCAATTCCAGCCGCAGCCAGATGGCCGAGGGCCTTCTCCGCCAGAAGTTTGGCGACCAGTTCGAGGCCCTTTCGGCCGGATCGCGCCCAGCCGGTTTCGTGCATCCGCTGGCGATTGCCGCGATGAGCGAAATCGGAGCTGATCTGTCGGCTCAACGCAGCAAGTCAGTTCAGGAGTTCCTGCCGCCGGAAGGAACGCCGCCCGATGTCTTGATCGCGTTGTGCGCTTCGGCAGCCCGCGAATGTCCGAGCTTCCCCGCTGGAGTCCGCCGCTTAGACTGGCCTCTGGACGACCCCGGTCACGTGACCGGGACCCCAGAAGAATGCCTCGACGCATTTCGCCGCACGCGCGAGCAATTGCGCGCCGCCATCGAAGGCCATTTCCGCGGGAACAACGGCAACGGCAAGGCTGGTCCGCAGCCGCAGGGCACCCGCGTCGAGCTGCGCGACGTCGCCAAGAGCCATCATCTAGGGGCGACCGAGGTTCGCGCCTTGCGGGGCGTGACGGCAGAAATCCCCGCCGGCTCGTTTACGTTCATCGTCGGGCCCTCCGGCAGCGGCAAGAGTTCTTTGCTGTATTTGATCGGGGCGCTCGATGAGCCGAGCAGCGGAGAGATCCTCGTCGGCGGTCGGCGGCTCAATGGCTTCACGACGCAGGAGCGTGACCGCTATCGCCGCGAGGAAGTCGGCTTTGTGTTTCAGAGCTTCAACCTGCTGGCCAATCTGACTGCGGTCGAAAACGTGCTGGTCCCCTTTATGCCGCGCGGGATTTCGCACGACTTGCGAGCGCGGGCCATCCAACTGCTCAAAGACGTGGGCCTGTCCAACCGGCTCGATCACCGGCCCAATCAACTGTCGGGTGGCGAGCAGCAGCGGGTGGCTATCGCCCGCGCGATCCTCAAACGACCAAAACTCGTGCTCGCCGATGAACCGACCGGTGAGCTCGATAGTGCAACCGGTGCCGAGGTTTTCGGCCATTTGCGCCGTCTTCATGAAGATCTGCAGACGACGGTCGTTGTCGTTACGCACGACCAGCGTTACCTAACCGATTCGGACAACGTCCTGCGCCTCCAAGACGGCAAGCTTGCCGATGGAATATAATGCAGTGCCAATCAGCCGAGAGCCTTCGCGGCAAGAGGCGGGTGAGCTGCAACAGACTGGGGGCGAACCGAAGCGGTTCGACCCCAGCCACCCATCGGTCTAGGTCCTTGAGTAGGACAGCATGGCGAGACGGAGAGAGTCGAGTCGGCAGCGTTTCGCGGAATACCGCGAACGGCTTCGCAAAAAGCAGAGTCTCCAGCCGGAGCTGGCGGCGAGTTCGCGCCGGCGGCCTCGGGTCCGCTCGACCTGGGTCCTCATTCGCAGTTTCTTTCGGCTATTGGGCGATCAGCGGCCGGCCGTCTATTTTGCCCTCGGAACGCTAACGGTCTCGACGATCCTCGGGCTCGGTCCTCCGGCGGCGACGAAATTCGTCGTCGACAATGTGCTGGGCCAGAAGCCGCTGCCGCAGTCGATTCCTCACTGGCTGCACGTGCCCCACAATCCATGGGCCCTCTTGTTGTTCATTGTGGTGGCCGTCACGATTTTGAACCTCGTCAAGGTCGTGATGCACGTGTGGGGCCGCTGGTACGCCACACGGGCGACCAAGCGGCTGCAGCTGTCGATTCGCAAGCGGGCCTTCGAGCACGCGGTCCGCTTGCCCCTGCATCGCGTGCACGAACTCAAATCGGGTGGCGTAGCGAGCGTTTTGCGCGAGGATGCCGGGTCGGTGGGCGAGCTGATCTTCGGCATGCTCTACAACCCGTGGCGGGCCATCGTGCAGTTGATCGGCAGCCTGATCATTCTGGCCTGGGCCGACTGGCGACTCTTGCTCGGCGCGCTGATTCTCGTGCCGCTGGTCTTTCTGACGCATCGCACTTGGATCAACCGCATTCGGCCGCAACACAAGGCCATTCGGTCCCGCCGCGAGGCGATCGACGCCCACACGACCGAGTCGTTTGCCGGCATGCGCGTCGTGCGCGGGTTCAGTCGCGAACACAGCGAGGCGGGCCGCTTCGTGCGGTCCAACGATCTGATGGCCCGACAGGAGCTGCTTGTCTGGTGGTGGGCGCGGATCATCGAGATTTGCTGGGAGGCGCTGATTCCCCTCAGCAGCGGCCTGTTGATGCTCTACGGCGGCTGGCAGGTGCTGTCCGGCGCGCTGACGCTCGGCGATCTGATGATGTTCCTGGTCTACCTCGCGATGCTCTTGGAGCCGCTCGCGGTGCTCGCCGAAAGTGCCGCCACATTTCAGAACAGCCTGTCGGCCCTCGACCGAATTCTCGATCTGCTCGACGAGCCGCGGGAGATGCTCCCAACCGGCGATTCGGTGCGGATCGATAAAGAGCAGGCCCGAGGCCGCGTGGTGCTCGAGGATGTCACGTTCCTTTATCCGGGCGCTTCGCAGCCCGCCTTGCGCAATGTGTCGCTGATGGCCGAGCCGGGGCAGTTGATCGCGCTCATCGGTCCCAGCGGCGCGGGAAAGACGACACTGTGCAACCTGGTGGCCCGGTTCTACGATCCGACCGTCGGACGCGTCATGTTTGACGGCATCGATGTGAGAGACATCCACGTCGAGAGCTATCGTTCGCTATTGGGGGTAGTCGAGCAGGACGTCTTCCTCTTCGATGGCACGATCGCCGAGAACATCGGCTACGCCAATCGTGATGCGACCGACGCCGAAATCCTCCGGGCCGCGCAGATCGCCAATGCCGATGAATTCATCACGCGCCTGCCGGAGGGTTACGACACTCTGATCGGCGAGCGGGGCGTCAAGCTCAGCGGCGGGCAGCGTCAGCGGCTGGCCATCGCGCGGGCTATCCTGGCCGACCCGAAAATCCTGATCCTTGACGAGGCGACCAGCAACCTCGACACCGAGAGCGAACGGCTGATTCAATCGGGCCTTGCGCGCTTGATGCAGGATCGCACCTGCTTCGTGATTGCCCATCGCTTGAGCACGATTGCCCACGCCGACCGAATCGTGGTGCTCGAAGACGGCCGCGAAGTCGAGTCCGGCACGCACGTCGAGCTGATGGAGACCGACAGTCGCTATCGCCAGATGGTGCAATTGCAAACGAGCCCGCAGCGCGACTCATTCCAAGTCGACGAGCTGTCGACGTGAAGTCTCGATCAGAAATCGCCTTCGAGATCCGGCCGATGGAGGTTCCAGCATGACGGCAGCCACAAACAAGCAGCTTCTGCAGCGCGCCTTTCAGGAGATGGCCCAGGGGAACAGCCGCCCGTTCATCGATCTGTGGGCCGACGACTTCTGCTGGACGGTGAGCGGCCATACCCGGTGGTCGAGGACGTATCGAGGAAAGCAGGTTGTTCTCAAGCAGCTGATGGAGCCGCTGTTCGCCAACTTCGCCACGCGATACACGAACACGGCGCATCGCTTTATTGCCGAGGACGATTTCGTCGCCGTCGAGTGCCAAGGCCGAGTCACCACCAAGAATGGCAAACCGTACAACAATACGTACTGCTATATCTGTCGGCTGGCCGATGGAAAGCTAAAAGAGCTCACCGAATACATGGATACGCAGCTGGTCACAGAGTGTTTCGCGGATTCGCAGTGAGACCGGCGCCTGAAACACGAACGACCAAAACAGCACGCCGGTGTCCTGCGAATCGGCGTGGTGAGCGACACTCACGGGCACCTGCCAAGCGCCCGCCGTGCGGCCGAGCTGCTCGCGGACCGCGAGATCGAACAGGTGTTGCACTGCGGCGACATCGGTTCGCCCGAGATTATTCCCGTCTTTTCACGCTGGCCGGGCCACTATGTGTTCGGCAACTGCGACCACGATTGGGCGCCCCTGAGGGACGCGATCGAGCTGGTCGAGCAGACCTGCCACGATGAATTCGGCGAGATCGAGCTGGCCGGCTGCAAAATCGCGATCGTACACGGCCACGACCATCGCCGATTTCAGGACGCGGTCGATTCGCAGTCGTACCGGCTGGTCTGCTACGGGCACACGCACGCGCCCGAGGAACACTACGAAGGACAAACGCTGGTGCTGAACCCAGGGGCGCTCTTCCGCGCTAACCCACGCACGATTGCGATCGTGGAGCTGCCGTCGCTGGAGGTGGAGAGAATCGTTGTCGATTGACGTCTAGTCGGACGCCGCCGGAATAGCATCTCGGAAATTCAGGCCTCAGGAGCATGCGTTCGCACGTGGCCCCGCTCTCTGGCGTGCCGCAATCAGGAGGCAAACTGCGACCGGTCGTGTCGCTCGAATTCCTGCAGCGTGGTCAGGAGGGCCGATTGGACCTCGCGCACGCGGGCCGGGTCTTGCAGCTTCTGGCCGTTGCGATCGGTGACGTAGAAGACGTCGACAACCTGGTCGAGGTGGGTGGCGATTTTCGCGAGCTCCACCGATAGACCGAGCTCGAAAATCTTTCGCGAGAGCGTGTAGAGCAGCCCCGGACGGTCGTGCGAGAAAACGTCGATCACGGAAAACCGCTCCGAGGAGCCGCTGTCGATGACCACGCGGGCCGGAAGATCGGAGACGGCTTGCGTGCGGCCCGAACCGCCGAAGCGCCGATTGCGTTGAAACAGCTCCTCGACGTGCACCACTCCCATCAGCGTCTTTCGCATGGCAGCGGCGACTTTTTCGATGCGGTCCCGCGGCACGACGCCGGAAAAATCGCGATCCAGCACGCGGAAGGTGTCGAAAACGAAGCCGTCGGTCGTGGTGCTGATCTGCGCGGAGACGATTTGCAGATGGTGGGCGGTGAGCACGCCGGTTGCCTTGTGAAAGCAGCCGGCCACGTCGTGCTCATGGGTCACGATGCGGTACTCGACAGTTTGCGTGGCCTCCTCATAATCGCCGTTCACGACCGGCTCTCCGGATCGATATTCTTGCAGGGCTTTCAGATCGCCGACAATGCGGCTCGGCGGAGTTGTGGTGAGGTAATGCGCGGGGAATCGTTCGAGCAGATTCTCCAGCTCGTGCCGATCGGTGATGGGACGCCCCGATCGCCACGCGGCTTCGAGAACTTGCTGCTTGATTGCCGCCAGACGTTGTGCGTGATCGACGGCGGCGTCCTGACCCGTCAAAAGCAACAGCGTTCGATCAAAGAGGCCGAAGAGGAGCTGAGACTTCCACTGAGTCCAAATCCCCGGCCCGACGCCCATCAGATCGGCCGCCGAAAGCACGAAAAGCATCCGCAGCCGTTCGGCGCTGCCGACTTCGCGGCTGAATTCGAGAATCGATTCCGGCTCCGACGTGTCGCGTCGGAAGGCCAGGTGCGCCATCGAAAGGTGCCGGTGGACCAGAAAGACGAGCGTCTCGCGGTCCTCGAACGCAATTCGGAGTCGATCGGCCATCCGCTCGGCGAGCGCGCGACCGACCACGCTGTGGTCCTCCTCGTGGCCCTTTCCCAGGTCGTGCAGCAACAGGGCCAGGTGCAGAATGCGTTTATCGCGGATGCTGCGATAAGCGGTCCCCAACGGGCCCGAATCGCGATCGAAGCGTTCGAGTTCTTCGATTGTCCGCAGCGTGTGCTCGTCCACCGTGTAACTGTGGTATTGATTGAACTGCAGCAGGCAGCGGGCATGGGCCATCGGCGGCACGAGGATCTCGAGCACGCCCGTGCGAAACATGCTGCGGAGGATGACTCCCAAATTGCCGTGCGCCCCCAGGATTTCGCGAAACAGCTCGGCGCTTTCCGCAGTCACCTCGCCCCCCAAGAGGGGAACGGCTTCGCGGATCCGCTCGGCAAATTTCGGCGACGGGTTGACGGCGTAGCGCGCGGCGCTCAGGTAGAACCTCAGGATCCCGGGCAGGCTCGCCAGGACAGATTGTTGCCGGCGCGCAATCACGTCGACCGAGTCGGCGCCGACTCGGTAAATTCCCTCCGAGCGATGCGTGGCCAACGATTTCAGCAATCCCGCAAGCACGGGGCGCGGCCGATGCAGGGTGATGAACCGCTCGCACAGCTCGGCGATGGCCGTGCTGTGGCGGAAATACGTCTGCATGAACCGTTCGACCGGACGCTGTCCCAAAACTCCTTCGACGCGGCGTTCTTCGGTGATTCGCAATTGCTCGTCCCGCGAGAGGACGTCCTGGCAGCGGCCCGCCGCGAAATGCAGGTCGATGCGCACGCGCATGAGGAATTCGTAAGCCGTCAACAGGACGCGGGCTTCTTCGCGCCCCAAGGCCCCTTGCAGACGCAACGAATCGATGCTGGCGGCCCCGAAGCGGGCGAAGCCAACCCAACGCATGAGATGCACGTCGCGGAGTCCGCCCGGCGAGCGCTTGATGTCGGGCTCGAGCTGTTTGACCGCCGAGCCGTACTCGATCCGTTCCTTTTCCCGGGCAGCGATACATTCGTCGACGAACGCGGTCAGCCGCGAGCGGACGACCTTCCTTTGAAACTCGGCGATCAGTCGATCGTAGAGGTCCTGATCGCCCCAAATCAGGCGCGCCTCGACCAGAGACGTGGCGACGTCGATCTCCTGGCGGGCGATGGCCAGCGTGTCGCTCAAACCGCGGACCGCGTGCCCCAGCTTGAGTCCAGCGTCCCAATAGTCGCGAACGGCCTGCGAGACGCAGTCGGCCGCCAGCGTGCGGCCCGTTCGGCCCACGAGAAACAACAGATCGACGTCGGAGAAAGGGCACAGCTCGCCGCGCCCGGTTCCGCCGACGGCGACGACGGCAATGTTCTTTGTGACGATGTCGCGGGCATCTTCGGGGAGTTGATCGACGACTGACTGGAAGACGCGGCGGATGAAAGCCTCGGTTGCCTCGGAAATGGCGGCGGCCACCTGGATGCCGGTGGCTCCTCCGTCGAAGAGCGCCCGTGCGTCGGTGCGGATGGCCTGGATTTGAAGGCGGCGTTCGCCGAGATGCGCAGGCGTCTGAACCGACACGGGAGTCTGTTCGCTCATTCGACCACGTCAGATCGCCGCGGCGCCCGTCTCTCCGGTGCGGATGCGGATGACCTCCGCCAGCTGCGAAACGAAGATTTTGCCGTCGCCGATCTTTCCGGTGCGGGCCGCGTTGATGATCGTGTCGATGGCGGTCTGCAGCTGCTCGTCGCTGACGACGACCTCGATCTTCACTTTCGGCAGGAAATCGACGGTGTATTCGGCCCCGCGGTAGGTTTCCTTGTGGCCGCGCTGCCGGCCGAAGCCGCGGACCTCCGAGGCCGTCATTCCTTGCAGACCGGCCTGGTTGAGGGCGTTCTTGACGTCCTCGAGCTTGAAATGTCGGACGATGGCTTCGATCTTCTTCATGAGTGGGTCACCGTTTTCGATTGTCGGACAGATTGTAGGGCAGGTCGATTTGGGGCAGGTCGATTTTAGGGTACGGGAAGTTGCTGCCGACCGGCCCGCGTCGTGCGAGCCGCTGGGCGGGCGTCACAGGGCCTGAGTGCCGGTTTCACCGGTGCGGATGCGGATCATCTCCGAAAGATCCGTGATGAAAATCTTTCCGTCGCCGATCTGCCCGGTGCGCGCCGTCCGCAGAATCGTCTCGATTACCGATTTGAGCTGCTCGTCCGAAACGACGATCTCCATTTTAGCCTTGGGGAGAAAATCGACGGTATATTCCGCGCCGCGGTACTGTTCCTTCTGTCCTTTTTGCCGGCCGAAGCCGCGGACCTCCGAGACCGTCATCCCCTGCACGCCGATTTCGGTCAATGCGTCCTTGATTTCCTCGAGCTTGAAGTGGCGGACGATGGCCTCGATCTTCTTCATCGGCGGTGGCCCCTCGGATCAAAAACGCCTGGCGAATGCCGGCAGCGCTTGACGGCACTGGCCTGGATCGCCCGTTTCGGGCCCGCTTTCGTTCCAACTCGGGCCCTACGGCGACCAGTGGCGTATGACGCGGCAGATTCTGATTTTCCGCGGGGTTCACTGTCAATGCCAGGGTCAGTCGATGCCAGCGGCCGGTTGATCAAGGGCGACCGGAGGGCGAGCCCGGCCGATCCAAGCTTCGCCCTCCCAAAATGGTCGTCCGGCTGGCCCGCACTTTAGAAGAAGATGTAGCCTTCTTCGCCGTGCTGACTGACGTCGAGTCCCTGAATTTCGTCGCTTTGGCTGACTCGCAGGCCCATGACCGCGTCCAGCACTTTGAGGAAGATAAACGTTCCGACGACGGCGATCGCGACCGCGGCTCCGGCACTCATGGCCTGGTTGACGAATTGCTGAAAGTTGCCTTCCAGCCAGCCGCCGACTCCGGATGTTCCGGGAACAGCCTTGCTCGCGAAGACGCCGGTGAGCAAGCAGCCCAGCATGCCGCCGATTCCGTGCACGCCGAACGCGTCGAGCGAATCGTCGTAGTTGAACTTTGATTTAAGCGTTGTGCAGGCAAGGAAGCAGACAACTCCCGCGCACAATCCGATCACAATCCCCGAGAGCGGCGTGACGAAGCCGCAAGCCGGCGTGATGCCGACAAGTCCCGCCACCGCGCCCGAGCACGCACCGAGCACGCTCGGCTTGCCACGCGTCACCCATTCGGCGCACGCCCAGGCCAAGAGGCCGGTGCTCGCTGCCAGGTGAGTCGCCAGGAAGGCGTTGGCGGCCGATCCGTTCGCGGCCACCGCGCTACCCGCGTTAAATCCGAACCATCCGACCCACAACAGGCCCGCGCCGATGCAGGTATAGGTGACGTTGTGCGGCGGCATCGGCTCCTGCCCATATCCCAGTCGCTTGCCGAGCACGAGCGCGCAAACCAGGGCCGAAGTTCCCGAGCTGATATGCACCACCGTTCCGCCCGCGAAGTCGAAAGCTTTGTGCGGCCCGTCGGCGAAAATCCCCTTTGCCGACCAGACCCAATGTGCGAGCGGGCAATAAACCAGCGTCCCCCACAGCAGCATGAAAACGCACATCGTGCTGAATTTCATCCGCTCAGCAAACGCGCCGCAGATCAGCGCGGGAGTGATGATGAAAAACATCCCCTGATAGGCGAGATAGACCATCGAGGGGATCGTCGTCGCGAGCGGCGAATTGGGAACAACCGCCTTGTTGGCTGAGCTATCCCAGTGCGACATCACGCCGTTCATGGCAACGTTGGTGAAGCCGCCAATGAAGCCGTGCGACCCAGGCATGTCGTCATCGAAGGCGAGGCTATAACCCCAAAGGGCCCAGACAACCGAGAGCATGCCGGCCAGGAACATGCACTGCATCATCACGCTGAGAATATTCTTCTTGCGGACGAGTCCTCCGTAGAACAGCGCGAGACCTGGTGCCGTCATCATGAGCACGAGTGCCGAGGAGGCTAGCATCCAGGCTGTGTCGCCACTGTTGGGCTCGGCGGCGGCCGCACTCTGGTCGGTGGGCGGATTCGCTGTGGAAGTTCCGGCAGGGCCTGGCGTTGCCGGCTGGGCCTGCGCCATCACGGAAGAGGCCGCCAGCAACACACAAGCAGCGGCACAAAAGCACCGAATGAACGTCCTCATCGCATTTTCCTCAAGCGCGCAGTCTGAACCAGGTTTGCTGCCGCCGCCTCAACACGCTGGCTTCGCCGACGGAAAGCAGCCGGACTGGAGTTTTCCGGCGTTGGGCAGGACGAATCTCGACGCGGGCGACCCGCTCGGATTCGCGACACGTTGCAGGCAATGGAAACGGTCCCACAACATGCTGTAGGCTTGGTGAGGTAGGCGTCGGCAGGCGTCCGCAAACACCGTGCCGCTCACGACTCGCGGTGCGGGGAACCGCAGCCGCGCCGGCCAATCGGGATCGCGGATGATATCGCTTTTCACTCAGACCCAACAAGGCGTGCTGGCGGCGATATTTTTCGTTTTAGGAGCGATCGTTGGCTGGCTTGCCAATTTGTGGTCGATCTCACTGACGAGATCCTCCGAGAACGCTACAAAAACGGGTGCTTCTCCCTCGCACAGCAGCGGTGAAAAAGTATCAGCCACCCAAGTGACGTGTCCGACCGTTTTGCCAGATTCCTCGGCGAGAAACGAGGAATCGCTCGGCCGGGGTTTTGCCCCCCCGGCCGGTGCGGTCGAGATCGCGACGGGGTTGCTCTTCGCAGGATTCGTGATCGCCTACGTCCGCTATCACTGCCAGGAGCTTGCGGAGGTTCGCCCGGACGAGTTCTGGCTGTATGGCCGGGTTGTTTTTCAGCTCATTCTCGTCGCCTTACTGGTGGCCGCGACCGCGACCGACCTTCGCGATTTTGTCATTCCGGACCAGATCACGCTGCCCGGAGCGCTTGTGGGAATTGTCGGAGCGACGATTTCGGGCCAGCTGCAGATGGTCCATCTGTGGGTCGATTGGAATCAGGAAATCCCCGGAATCGCCGGGCCGTTTATCCCCGAATGGCTGGATCCCCATCGCCACCTGCACGGCCTGGCCTGGAGCCTCGCGGGGGGACTTTGTGGAGCGGGTTTGACGTGGCTCGTTCGGTTTTGCTCGTCTCGGATGCTGGGGCGCGAGGCGTTGGGACTTGGGGACGTCACCTTCATGGGCATGATTGGCAGCTATTTGGGCTGGCAACCCACGATCTTTGTGTTTCTCCTCGCGCCCTTGTGCGGCTTAGTCCTGATCTTGCCCTGCAGAGTATTCTCCAAGCGAACTCACGTCCCGTACGGCCCGTTTCTGGCCGCTGGGACAATTTTGGTCCTGTTTTCATGGAAATGGCTCTGGTTATCGAGCCGGCTCGTGTTTGGCGACCCACGGAGCCTCGCCTTGCTGACAGGGAGCGCTTTTGTCGCATTTTTGGCCCTCCTCTTTGCCCTGAGGGTCTACCAGGGGCGCGCTGCGGCGGCGTCGAAGGGCGGTTGACAGTGGCATTCTGATTGACCGTGGCATTCTGGCAGCTATAAGAATGAGGCATTCCAAGGTGATTAGTCTGCAAAAAAGGGGGAGGAGCCCAAGAAATCGCCTGCCACCAGCGAATAGGGATGAGCCGGCGAGGTGCCTGACTCGATTTTGTTTGGCGCACCTGGATCCAGGGGAATCACTAGGTGTCGCGGCGTCGTTTACCGAACCTGGATTAGGATCGCCCGATGACATCCGGTTTTGATGCGATCGCCTTCTGGCTGATCGATTACTACATTGCGGCGACGGTCGTGCTCCTGGTGGTCGCCGCCGCGCAGCGCCGAATCAGTCAGCCGGCCCGACGCCTCGCTTTGCACTGGGGGGCCCTGGTCGGACTGGTGCTGCTCGGCTTTTTGTGCGCGGTGCCGGCGTGGCCTCGAATCGACGTGACGAAAATCGTGCAAGCGATTCCCGCGGCTGTCTTTCAGCCGCCACACCAAGTCACGCCTAAGATTTCGACACTCGACGTGGATGCAGGCGAACTTGCCGATTCGCAAAGGGTGCCTCCCGGTTCATCCATCGCAGCGCCCGAACGGCAACGTGAACCCAAGTCGACACCGAACGCTTCGCCGCGGCTTGCGTCCCAAGGACCGAAGGGCCTTTCCCGCGACGCTCAGCATGCACCGCGACCGGTGCGAGCCGTCGCGCCGTTAGCAGCCGAGCCGGAAGGATTCTTCCGAGGTTTGTCAGGTTATCTGGGACCAGCCCGCTTGTTGGCCCTGGCCATATTCGCCGTGGGAAGCTTGCTAACGGCGGCCCGTGTCCTCCACGGCCTTTTGGCGGCCCGGAACATTCGGCGGAGCGCCTCCCAAGCCCCGCGAAGCGTCGTTGCCGAACTCGAGAAGCTGGTGGGGGAAGCTCGCTGTCCGGGCTTGCTCGTCAGTCATTCGCATCCAGTGCCGATCGTCACCGGGACGTTGCGGCCCAACATTTTGTTGCCACCCCAATTTGCCGAGCGGGAGCGTCCCGACGATTGCCGCAGCGTGCTGGCTCACGAACTGGCCCACATTCAGAACGGCGACCTGTGGCTCTTGGCTCTCGACCGCTGGCTGTTGCCCCTCTTCTGGCTGCATCCAATCTATGTGCGTCTGCGTCGTTCTCTTCGCGATGATCAGGAGTTGCTGGCCGATGCGTCTGCCGCCACACATTCCAGCCGCACGGACTACGCGGACATGCTCGTGCGCTGGGCTCGGCGGCTGATGGCCGAGAAGCAGGCTCAACAGCTCACGACGGCAGTGGGCGCCTGGGACGGGCCGACGCGTCTGGCGGCTCGGATTTCGCGACTGTTGCACCACAATCAGCGCCTGGAGCTGTGTTGTCCCCGCCTTTGGAGGGTGGGAAGCCTGCTGTCGCTGATCATGCTGCCGGTTCTGCTTTCGACCGCGACCATTCGCCCCGATGTTCGGCCGTCATCCAGCTTTGGTGCGGGGCTGATCGCACGAACCTTCGCGCCGGCACCCAGATGCAGTTCCTGCTGCCGTGGGCCCAGCGCCATCGCGCCAAGTCCCGAAGAGCGCGTTTGCTACTCGATGGAGCAGCCTGCAGTCGCACAGATCCAGCGGCTCGGTGGCTCCGTCAAGCGACAGCCGATCGGTGGTCGTTCATTCGTGACCGAAGTCAACATGGTTTTTCATTACACCGAAGACGGTTACCGGGTCGAGAACACGATCTTTTCCGAGGGAGCCCTGCAGCATCTCGCCAAATTGACCCATCTTCGAGTGCTGGCGCTCGCGGACGGGCAGATCACGAACAACGGGTTACAGCAGCTTGCTGCGTCAAACGAATTGGAAAGCCTCAGCTTGTGGGACGCGCGATACCTTTCGTGCCCGGGCGTGGCACAGCTGGCCAAATTGCCGCGTTTGCGGCGCCTCGAATTAACCAAGGCCCCGATTGGCGACAGTTCATTCGCGCGGCTGGCCGCGGTTCCCAATCTCGAGGAGTTGTCGGTCGAAGGGAGCAATCTGACCGAGGCTTCCCTCGAGACCGCTGCTCGGATGTCCCATCTCAGAAGCCTGTCGCTCGATCTCGGCGCTCGGGCGATCGGACGCGAAGCCCTGTCCCACCTCCAGGCGCTGACCAATCTCCGGCGGCTGACGCTGCACTGTTCCGAGATCTCCGATGAAGCCCTGGTGGAGATCAATGCGCTGACCAATCTGCGATTGCTATCGCTGGGGGATTCGCGCGTGAGCCGACACGCGCTGGCCGCGCTTCGCCGCTCTCTCCCCGACCTGGTCGTGCAAACGGCGCAACAAACGCTGCGCCCCCGCTCTTGCGGATGCTCGAAAGAGGCCCGTAACGATGCTCCTCGGGCCGAAGAAATCCTGTCAAAGGTCCGGCAATTTTCCGGACTCGTGAAGGACTCACGTTCGAAAGCAGCGCGACTGATGGCCGACCGCCCGGAGGACGCCCACGGCAAGGTTCTCGCCCTGCGGATCTATCCGTCTTTGGTGAACGTCGACTGGAAGCTGGCCTTTGTCGACAGCAACGCGGCCTTGGCCGTCAGCAGCGAGTTCTCGAACCGTTGCGGAGCGACTCTGGCATTCACCTGCAGGCTGTCTCGCATTGACGACGAATGGAAAATCGAGGACTTGCGAGCGACATCTGTTGGTGAGGGGGTAGACCGAATGGTCGTCCAGTTTGCCTCGGCTTATCCCAAGGCGCGGGCGAGCGACGAATGGCTCGTGCGTCAGGCCGCGGGAACCTGACAGGCTCAGTTGAGCCTCACAAGAGGTCGAGCTTGGTGTGGCGCCGTTGCGGTCGGCTGCACTTCGAGCAGAGGCCGTAGACTTCCAGCCGATGCCCGCTCACCCGGAACGAGTTTTTGGCGGCGACTTCCTCGAGAATCTCCGAAATCGCACCGTTCTGGAACTCGATCAGCTCGCCGCAGACGCGACAGATGAAGTGATCGTGCTGCGGGTATCCGTAGTCATGCTCGTACACCTCGCGGCCGTTCGGTCGGGCCACGCGGCGTAAAAGACCGGCTTCCACCATCAAGCGCAAGGTGCGGTAGACGGTGGCCCGGCTGACTCGGACGGCCCCGGGACGACTGGCCAGCCGCGTCGCCAGCTCATCTCCGTCGAAATGGAGATGGCTGGAGAAGACCTCGTCGAGGATTGCCGAGCGTTCCTGCGTCAGACGCAGTCCACGAGTTGCCAGGAATTCTTCGAGCTTTTCCCGTGGAGAGGCCGAAACTGCCACCGCAGGCAGTTCGCCTTCGGGGATCTTTTTCGGCCTGGCTTCAGTCGTGGGATTCATTCAGGACAATCGATTGCAGCAGACTCATCATAGCCGCTTCGAGCTTGTCATCGGAGTCGTATTCCCCCGAAGCGATCGCAGCCTTGATCTGCGCCAAACGCTCGGCCCGGACTTCCGGCGATTTGCTCAACTTGTCCAGGAGCTGTCCCGCCGAAGAGATCTCCACCGCATCGTTGGGCCTTGTGGGAGCCGGGGTTTGCGGCCCGGCCGCCCCCGCGGGCTGTCCCGTCGGCTTGACTGACGTGATCGGAACGCTTCGTTGAAGGGAACCCG
Source organism: Planctomycetaceae bacterium (assembly GCA_035623955.1). GTDB lineage: Bacteria > Planctomycetota > Planctomycetia > Planctomycetales > Planctomycetaceae > DASPSM01. The sequence goes on along the minus strand of DASPSM010000909.1, from coordinate 1,625 downwards.
GGCCTTGCACTTCCATGTCGGCACTCCCTGCCTGGCGAGTAGTTCGCTCAAGGGAGGAGGGGCTTTCGCCCTCCTGGTGCCGATCATCATAACGCAGAAAGCCGACCCGGTTCAATCGGTTCTTGGAACGCGGTGTCATCGAAGACTCCAGGAAACGTATGCGCGAACACAGCTTGCGTCGACCGCCACCGTGAACTGATCGACGCGCTTCGAGCTAGAGAGTGTCCACAACGTTCCCTGGACAGTGACGAATATCGACCGACTGAGGGGCGCCGGTCCACGCGGCGACTCGACGCGACCGCTAAATCTTCACAATCTGCGCCGAACGTACCGTTCCCCGACGATCGTACCGGTCCCGCCGGTATGCCTGCCGCTAACTCAAGTTAGCCGTTGGAGTTATTCGGTCAGGCGTTGAGGATCTCGACGGCACCCGTCAGGCCGGCCCAGAGGATCGATTCCTCGTCCATGTCCGCCTCGACGTTGTCGGCCGTCGGACTCTCGAGGACGTACAGCGGGTTATTGAGCCCCGCTGCTTCTACGACCGTGTCCTTGCCGCCTTGGCCAAAGACCAGCAGCGGGCCGCTCGTGGTGAAGACGCCCTCGTTCACGCTGCCCAGTGTCACGGCGATTCCGCTCGCGCCGGAAGCCGTGAAGTCGATCGTTTCGATCCCCGAGGTGCCGACAAACAGCGCGGTCTTGCTGCTGCTAAACGGATCCGTCTCCACAGCGACCGATACCACGTTGACCGCGGTCGTGGCCGCCGCGCTGCTGTGGCCGTACTCGTCGGTTGCAGTCACGCTCACCGTGAACGGTCCGGTCGTGGTGTAGACATGGTTGACGATCACTGGGTTCTGCGACGAGAAGGTCGCCGAATGCCCGTCTCCGAAGGAGATGGCGAACGTGAACGCCGCCGCTTGGGCCGCCGCATTGGTGTCGCTGACTTCGATCACCAGCGGCACCGGTTGGCCGGGGACCGCCGTGGCAAACAAGGTCTTGATCGTCACCGTCGGTTGCGAGACCGGCGCAACGACCGTGATGGCGACGGTGGCAGAGGCTGAGAGGCCGTCGCCCAGATCTTCGTAAGAGATCGTCAACGATGCGGGGCCCGAATAACCCGCCGACGGTGTGAACTTCAAGCCGTTGAGGGCCGCATTGAGGCCGGCGAGGGTTCCCTCGATGGTAATTGTTGTCGTGGAACTGCTGGAGCTGGAACCGCCAGAGCCGGAACTGCTGGAGCTGGAACCGCCGGCGCCGAGCGTGGTCCCTTTCGAAGTCAGGGTGAGGCCGCCATTCGTGGCGGTCGAGGTGAGCTGCTCGGTGCCGCTGCCGGCTTCCGGGTCCGTCACGGTGATGGCGTTTCCATTCGCGGTCGAAAAGACGAGCGTCGAGTTTTCATTCACGCTGGCTGTGGTCGGCGCGCTAATCGATGGGGGGATTAGCACTGTCTCGGGTTCGCTCCCCTCCGAGCTCGCCACGGGATTGTTGTTAGAATCCCCGCCGTAGCTGGCCACCCACTGGTAAGTCCCGCCCGCCGTCGGCAGGTAACCGTTGGGCGTGTCGTAGGTGGCGTTGCCCGAGACCGTGGCGGTCTCGGTGTCCACGACGGTCGTCCCATTGGGCGCGTA
>DASPSM010000906.1:0-8843 GCA_035623955.1 Planctomycetaceae bacterium | reverse complement strand
GGCTGGGGCGGCGGCTGGAACTTCGGCGGACGCCACGAGTCGAGCCAGGCCGGCAGCACAAGCTCGAGCACGCCCAGCGGCGATCACCTGGTCTTTACCACGCAGCCCACCGACACGACGGCCGGGCAGTCGTTCAACGTCACGGTGACGGTCGAAGACTCCGCGGGCAACGTGGTCACCAGCGACAACTCGACGATTCGGCTGCGGATTAACGGGCCGGGCCGCTTCGCCGGCGATGGGCACACGATGACGGCCACCGCCGTCAATGGCGTCGCGACGTTCAACAGCTTGGCTCTGGATCGGGCGGGGACGTACACGCTCACCGCGGCCGATCACCAGGACGGTTACACCACCTCAAACAGCTTTACGATCAGCGCCGACACGAGCGACGAGCACCTGGTCTTTCTCCGCTCCGACCCGAGACGCGGGACGGTCGACAACACCTTGAGGACGATCAAGGTGGCGATCGAAGATCAATACGGCAACATCCTCAAGAGCGACACGTCGACGGTCACGCTCGCGATCGCCAGCGGCCCGACCACCAGCTTCGACAGTCAAACCGCGTCGCCCGACACGGCAAGCGTGCAAAACGGGATCGCCAGTTTCGGCAACGTGATTCTGGACGATGCCGGGCAGTACACGCTCTCTGCGACGGACAGCAACTCGGCCGTCACGAGTGCGACGTCTCGCACGCTCCACGTCCGCTCGAGCTAGCGCTCGCGACCTGGGCTTGGACGGCGTCGTTCCGCCGCCCAAGCCTGACCTACGTCCGAGCCCCAATTAAGCGGCCTTGCGCTGCCGGCGGATCGCGGCCGTGTTGACCTTTACTTCCTTCACTTTTCGTCCGCCCGGTTCTGTGACGACCGTCAGCCGGACGCCCGGTTTGAATGCCGCGTCGCTCAATCCGTGGCGGGTCTCGCGGCCGTTCACCAGGACCTTTACCTCGGACGACACCAGGAAAGAGCGATCATTGCCATTGACGAGGGTGATCACAAGGTTGTGCCGGGCCGGTTCGACGCTCTTGACCTTGCCAGGGAATTCGACGTCGTCCTCCTCGTCTTCATCTTTGGCCGTGTCCTTTTGGGTCACTTCCTTGGGCTGAGTCGGGCCTCGAAAACGCGACGTGCGCGTTGTCGGGATCGATGGCGTCGGAGTGGTGGATGGAGTCGAAGATCCCGCGTCGTTGGTTGTCGGCGTTTCGCTCGGAGGATTGGGCGAGCGGAAGGTTCGCGAACGCGTCGGGGTCGGAGTTTCGGCCGCCCCTTCCTTCGCCTTGCGATCGTAGCCCAAGTGCAGTTCGACGGCCGTGTTGCCATCGGCGACGACGGTGATAGGAAGCCCGGCGTGGAATCGATGGTCCTTGAGCCTCCGGTGGACAACTCCGCCGCGGGGACCGACCATCACGGTTTCCTCGGTGATCGAATAGGTGCGCTCCCGATTCTCTTTGTCGGTAATGGTCAGTTTCCCATTGGCGGCGTCAACTTTGGCGACCGTCCCGGGGATTCCGTCCTTAACCTCGGGATCCTTCGCAAGGGCAAGTTGCGCGAACAACAATGCCAAGGTTCCGAACGCAACGCTGTGCAAAGCAAGAACCATCGGTTTGCGAAACATGGTTGATCGAGCTCCAGGAGAATTTCAGCGGAAGTTTTTTCGGTCGTGATGCGGTGGTGCCCGTGCCTGTGAACAGAAGACGGACTATGACGTTGGTGTCTTGCCGTCTGCGGATCCCTGCGCTCCCGGAGGCGGCGTGAAGGCGCTGATGAGTTGCGGCGCGAGCTTGTCTTTCGGCACGAGTTTCTCGAACTTCTCGAGCTGATGCAGCGCCTGCGGCGCGTGATTTAGCACGAGATACTGGTAAGCGAGCAGAAAATGCCCGTCGCTGGCGTCCGGGTGCTCCCGACAGTAAGCCTCGAGCGCCCGGAGCTGCTTCGTGTAAGCGTCGGGGTCGGAATAGAGATCGCGCACAGTTTCCCAGTTCCAACCCGGACCTTTGGAAAGTACCGCGTAGATCCCAGCGGCCGCCTCGCGGTACTTCCCTTGGGCGAAGAGGACCAGGGCCCGGAATTCGTGCCGCGTCACGTCGCTCGGGAGGAGCTTGATGGCGCGGTCGATCTCTCTGAGCGCCTTGTCGTAGTCGTTTGCCTTGAAGGCGGCGCGGGCCGAGTCGAAGGCCTTAAACGCCTCAGGTGGAGGACTGTCTTCGTCGGAAGCTGAGGGAGCCGCAGCCGTCGACGCAGGCGCGCTGGCGTCGGAAGTCGGTGGGTACGCACCGTTGTCAGAGGCGGGCGCAGACGCGCTGGCATCGTTTGTGTATCCGCCCGACATATTGGAAGTCGGCGCGTACGTGTACCCGCCGGACGAATCCGGGGCATAGGTATAGCCCCCCGACGTGTCGGAACTGGGCCCGTAGTACGCGCTGTTGTACGTCACTTGTGGAGGCTGCGGAATCGCCTGCGAATAGTCGACGTAGTTGTAGCCCGGGTCCGTGACGGACGCGCTGTAGCCGACCGTCGGAGCGACATAGAAGGGGTTGCTGTAGGCGTAGGAGTCAAGCGGCGATGCAAGCCACCCCGTGGCGAGGCCGGCCGCACCCCAGGCCGCAGGCGCGCCGTACCAGTTGCCCCAATTCCCCTGGTGCCAGCCGCCGTAATTCCCGTTCCAATAGTTGTGGGCGCCGTTCCAGTTATTGGCGTTCCAGTTTCCGCCGTTCCAATTGCGGTTGTTGGCGACGTTGGTGTTGAAATTGTTGACGTTCAGCGACTGGTTGCCGCTGTCGATGCTCGTTCGGTTCCCGATATTTTGATTTCCGAACACGTTGTTTCGGTTGCCGATGCCGCCTTGATTGGCCCAGGTCGGACGGTTGCCCGTGGTGGGCCAGCGTTCGCCGCTCCCTCCTTGTCCAGGCCATCTTGGTCGATCTGCCCCGCCGCCAATCAACCCTTCGCCTGCGCCGCCTTGTCCGGGCCTGTTTGGCCGATTGCCTTGACCCCCTTGCCAGCGCTCGCCGGCGCCACCTTGCCCCGGTCGAGACGGAAAATTCGGACGCCCTTCACCACCGGGTCGCCCTTCGCCACCAAAACGGTTCCCGAAGCCTTCGCCGGGCCGCTCGAAATTCGGACGGCTTGCAAAGCGATTTCCGCCTTCGTTTCCAAATCCCCGATTGCCGAAGCCTTCACCGCGGCCGCCGTGCGGAACCATTCCGGCCCCCGATGAAGGTCGATTGAACGATCCGCGTCCGAAGTCGGCTCCGCCGCTGAGCGACGGGGTTCGGTGCATTTCACCGCCACCGCCGCCTCCGAATTCGCGGCGTTCGCCGCCGCCGAATCCACCGCGGCTGCCGCCGCCGAATCCGCCGTGTCCGCCGCGCGGGCCGCCGATCGAAAATGCCATTTGTGGGGCGAGAAAGAAGACTAATGACCCTGCCAGGAGCAATTGAGGTTTCATGGGAATGGCTCCTTCACTTTGATTCCCGAGTGGCGGGTTCCGTCGCGGCCGCTTGAGCTGGGATCTCGCGCCGGAAGGTCACGATCGTGTCCGTCAACGGCCGGCTGTCGACTTGGCGATCGAGGGCCTGCCATTTGAAATGATCGTTATCGACGAACGTCCAAGCTTGACGCGCCGAAGCTCGATGGCCATCCGGCAATACGCCCATGACCGCGACGTTCCACTGATTGCCTTTGCGTTCCCAAACCCCCTCGCTGAAGCCGCCGCGCGAATCGAAGATCCAACTGCGGAGCCGGTCGTTGGAGGGATCCCAGCCGACGCGTTGCGAGATCTCGAGAATTTCGCCTCCCGGCCGATGGATCTTGTATTCCTGGATCAGAAAGCTGTTTCCGGGTGCCCAGTGGCAAGTCATTTGAATATGGGCGTCCTTTCCCTCGTCCTCCCATTGCCCGACCAGCCACTCGAGCTGCTTCAAACGTGTGCGGGGCGAGATTTCTTCGTTCTCATTGGACGAAGCCAGGTCTTGCACCCGGGACAATCGCCAGGCTCCCGCGGCCTTCACGGCAACGGCGACAAAGCGAGTGCTCTCGCTCGAGCCGTCCGGCGCAGCCAGCGTCGTCGTGCCGTCCGCGAGGGCAACGTCCGGCTTGATGAATCGCACATTTTGAAGGGTGGCTTTGAAGCCGTAGCCCTTCCGCGCCACTCGACCCTTCTTAAAAAGAGCGACGATCGCGTCGCGTCCCTTGGTGATTTTGCCTTCGTCATTGATGTACTCGGCATCGGGGGTCCAGTGCTGGCCAACCGCCTCGATGTCCCCTTTGCCGTAGGCTTCCGAGTAGGCTTCGACGTCCTTGCGGATGGCGTTTTCGTCCTCCGCGCTGGCAGTCGTTGCGTTCTGGGCCCAAGCGGAGCCTGCAACGCCGAGCCCCACAACCGTTGCCAGGCCAACAATCCGTAAACGCGGTCGCATGGTGAATTCCTTTTGCAGAAGAAAGGGGAATACGTGCGCGACTCGGCTCTTTCGAGTTCCGCCGGTCTGCCGTCAGAGAGGCTGGGTTAGAGCGGGGAGGGTTGGCGAGAGGGCCAATCGTCCGAATCGAGCCGCAAATCAACAGCGCTTCGTCTGCCGGCACCGCGGACGCGGCAAATCAGCTCCGTCCGGTGGGAGAAGACTCACGCGGACCGAACAGAAGTGGTAATCCGTCCAAAGTCGTCGCCCGCGAGTCAGTTCGCCGGACGAGCCCGCGTTCTCATTTCAGCGTCGAGTCGATGGCAGAGGTGCGCGGTTCAGCATACCCACGGACGCGCGTTGATTCAAGAACCTCCGGCGGAGCGTTGGCGCGTTTGACAGCTCAGCGAACCCAATGGTGCGACAGCTTGACATTGTCCGGGACCGCGTGGCACTCTCGCAGATAAAGTACCGGTTCCGCGCTGCGCTCGACGTTTGGAAACCGCCATGGCAAATGAACCGCAACAGACGGTCGTTTCACGTCAGCCCGTTTTTCTTGCGCCACCTTCGCCCGCTGAGCTAAGCGCCCGACTCCCCAATCTCGAAGTGACCGAAATGCTCGGTTACGGCGGGATGGGTCTCGTCTATAAAGGGCGGCAGCCGTTGCTCGATCGCGCCGTGGCCATCAAACTCAGCCGCCCGGACTTCAACGACGAACAGGCCCAGCAGAACTTCCTCCGCGAAGCCCGCTCGCTGGCCAAACTGACGCACCCCTACATCGTCAATGTGTTTGACTGCGGCAAGACCGGCGACCTGTTTTACTTTGTGATGGAGTTGGTGGAAGGCAACAGCCTGCGACATTTCATCGCGGAAAAGACTCTTTCGCAGCGGGACGTGCTCGACTTCCTGCCGCAGATCGGCGAGGCCCTGCAGTATGCCCACGATTTGGGAATCGTTCATCGAGACGTCAAGCCCGAGAATGTGATCGTGGATCGACGCCGGCGCGTTCGGCTCGTCGATTTTGGGCTGGCGAAGTGGCTGGGGGCGTTGGCGGCTCCCAGTTCGTCCGACAGTGCCGTTGCGGGCACCTGGGGCTACATTGCGCCAGAGCAGATTTCGACGCCCGAAAGCGTCGACCACCGGGCCGACATTTTTTCCACCGGCGTGGTTTGCTACGAGATGCTGACCGGCCAGCTGCCGCGCGATGGGTTTCAGCCGCCATCGAAATCTGCGACCGTCGACCCGCGGTTCGATCCGATCGTCGTGCGGGCTCTGGCGCGCGATCGGGAACGGCGCTATCAGCAAATGCGGGAGATGAATGCCGACGTCCGCCTGTTGACCAGAACGCCGGAGTCGACCCTCAATCTGCAATGGACGATTCACGCCCCCATCGAGAAGGTCTTCGAGGCCTGGACCAAACCAGACGTGATGGCCAACTGGTTCGCACCAACCGACGACTTCGTTGCGTCCAGCGTCGAGGTCGACCTGAGGGTTGGCGGGAACTACCGCCTCGACATGCGGCCAAAAGACAGCCCCCAGGTCTTTATGCACCGGGGGCAGTATTGCCGAATCGAGGCGCCGCGTTTATTGAGTTTTACCTGGTGCCCGGTGTCGCACGGCCCGAACACGCCCGAAACCCAGGTGACCATCGAGCTGCGTCCCAACGGAAACTCGACCGACATGACGCTGATCCACGAGCGATTTCGAGACGAAGCCGACCGCGATCGCCACAACAAGGGCTGGAACGGCTGCCTGGGCCGATTGGCCAGGAAAGTGGGCGCAGCGGATGGCGCCTAAGCGAGTTGTGGCAAAGCCGGTCGTCCTTGGAGCTGGCCGCTTTCTGCGCCTGGTCAAAGCCGATGGTTGGGAGTTCGTCGAGCGAGTCCGAGCGACGGGGGTCGTGGCGATTGTCGCCGTCACGGCTGAGGACGAGTTGATTCTGACCGAACAATTCCGGCGATCCCTGAACGGACGTGTAATTGACCTGCCGGCCGGTTTGGCCGGGGACGGACCAGGGAGCGAGGAACTCGTCACCGCGGCCCGACGCGAGCTTTTCGAAGAGACCGGCTACGACGCGCGACGGTTTACGCTCCTGGCGCACGCCCCAACTTCGCCGGGACTGACGACCGAGGTCGTGTCCTTTTTCCGCGCGACCGGCTTGAAGAGAGCCGGCGAGGGGGGCGGCGTGGAAGGCGAAAACATCCAAATTCACGGCGTCAAGTTGGCTCGTTGCGACGCCTGGCTCCGCGACCGCAGTCGCAAGGGCATTCACATCGACTGCAAGGTTTACGCGGGGCTGCATTTCGCGGCGCACATGCGAACAGATGGACCAACGCGGCCGCGACGCCATGCGGCAAGGGCTTGACCACCTGTTCAAGTTCTGGGCAGTGCCGCGGGGCGGGGGACTTCGCCGCCGGTCGATCGTGTCTAAGCCGTGGGACACGCCAAGAACGCCCGAGGCGCGCGATTTGCATTGGCTGCGTCGCCGCGATCATTTCCAAGCGGATCTTGGTTTCCATTCGCGTCGAAATTGGCTCGTGCCTTCCTTTCAGGATTATCGCGGATTTCCTTTGCAATCCGTTGCTGCCGAATCGATACTGCCGGGAGTTTTCGGCAATTCGCTCGCACGCGGTGTTTCGCCGCGCGCTGAGCGCTCGTTGGATCAGCCGCGGTCCGTCTAAGGAGAGGAGTGCCGAATGTGGCTCTCGGTACGGCTGGATCGCCTGACGGGAGCGTTGAACTTCTGAGCTTGCACTCCTGGCTCTCGACCCAGCTAGCGGCCGCTTACCCGGGCGACCTGGATCCGAGCGGGGTTCGCGAGCGTTGTTGCGATGTCGTTGCCATTCAAATGCGCTTTATTGAAAGGGCGATGTCATGACGAACAGGCGAAAGGGTTTCACGCTGATCGAATTGCTGGTGGTGATCGCCATCATCGCCGTGTTGATTGCGTTGCTCTTGCCGGCCGTGCAGGCGGCCCGCGAGGCGGCCCGCCGTACGCAGTGCCGAAACAACTTGAAGCAGATCGCGCTGGCTGAGCACAATTACCACGACGTGAATAAGATGTTCACGCCGGCGTTCTTGTATGTGGCTCCCTATTTCCAATGCTGCCACACCTATTGCGGCAAGCTGTGCGGCGTTGTGTCCTGTCATTATGACTTCAACATTCATGTGTGGCTCGAGCTGCTGCTGCCTTACAACGAAGCGACCACGGTTTACCACAGAATCGACGAGAACTCGTCCATCTTGTCTCCGGGGACATTTGGCCCGAATACGTACACATCCGCAAATTCCGCGTGCCCTTGCAGCCCGAACGCTGCGACCACGCCGGCGGCGGCTGTGATTCCGTCCTATGTCTGTCCGTCGAGCCCCAGGACCACTAACCCCTTCGTCGAGCAGGCGCAATTCGCCTGCTTCGTCCCCACTCAGGCGTGCTTCTGGCCCAAGCGACTGAGCGGTGCGGCCGACTACCGGGCCATGAATACGGCTTATCACGGCCACACCGGCTGTCTCTGGAAGATCGCGACCGGCCACACAGGCTGCTGCTGCATCTGCTGCAAGCCGACCCCCTGCCATGTTCCCTGCTGCAGGACCGCCATGTCGGGCCCGCGTCAGTGCGGCAACCGCGGCAACCTGATCAACGCGGCAATCTCAATCGATCAGATCACCGACGGCACGCAGACCACGATCCTCTGCACCGAGGTTGCCGGCTGCCCGGACCTTTGGGTCAGAGGAGGATGCGGAGTGGCGGGGGGCAAGCAGCCCATCCTGAGCTACCTCCGCCAGGAATGCTGCGGTCCTGCCGCGACATTTAAGGTCAGCAACCCGGGGGGTTGCTGGGCCTGCTTCAACAATGGCGTCAACGACATCCAAGGCTCCACCTGGTCCGGAACCAACCTGCCCACGAGCACCAACATCTGCATCATCAATTGCACGAACGAGTGGAAGCGGAACTACTCGTTCAGCTTTCATCCGGGCTCGACCGGAATCGCCATGTGCGACGGCTCGGCCCACATGATCAGCGAGAACATAAGCAGCGTGGTGTTCCTCGGCCTGTTGACCTTCAAAGGACGCGAGCCGATTACGGACCAGTTTTAGGCGCGTCGTTCGCTCAATCGGCGACAGCCGACCGAGACTCCAGGATGCTGCCCAGAAGACCCGCGCTTTGGGGCAGCTTGCCTGGCCGTCGCCGGCTGATGGCCGTCTTTTCGATCGGCAAAGGATACCTCGGCATGTCCTACGGGCCTCGTCTGGCATCCAGGGGATTCAGGCCGCTGACCGCATGCGCATTGCTCGTCGTCATCGGCTGCTCGGGGACGCAATCTGCGGATCAGGCGCTCAACAAGTCGTTGGCATCACTCGGGCAGCAGCGGGCCACGGTCTATCCGCTGGCCGGCACGCTCACTGTGGATGGATTGCCCCCCGAGCTCAAGCAGGGGGAACGGGTCATCAT
>DASPSM010000904.1:0-3526 GCA_035623955.1 Planctomycetaceae bacterium | reverse complement strand
GCTTGCTCCGCGTTCGGCCACCAGGCGGGCGACAGGCGACTCCTCGTGCAACAGGGCTACCATTGCCAACAGCAAAGACCCGATGGTCATCGCGCGGATGGCCGTCCGGAAAGGCCGTGCGTTCGCGTGCCGCTTTCTACGCCTGGCATTCGGTCGGACGAACGTGTTGTCCATGGCTCGAAACCATCCGAGCATCAGTGCGAGCCAGACGCAGCGCGATCCGACTCTGGAGTCGGTCGGAGCATCACCGAACGCTTCGCGCCGGCGCAAGGGGCGAGCGACACGAGCTCGACGCGATCCTCCTTGACGCTCGCGAGCCGATAAAGTTCGCTCGCCGCGACGATTCTGTCCCCCTCGCGATAGAGCCGGCCGTTTACGAGTGCTGCGCGGCGAGTCTTTCCCAGGATCGTCGTCGTCACAATCAGCGGGCTCGAGGGCGTGGGCGTTGCCCGGCAACCTCCGGTCGACACCGAGGACACGATTGTCGCAGATGGATCGAGGGCCGGTCCGACCGGGCCCGCTGCCCCGGCGATCCAGGACGGTTGTCCTTCGACGGCGGGGTTCCCTGTCACGGCCGACGCGCCAAGTTTGGCCCTCAGCAACGCGGGGATCCAAAAACAGAGGCCGAGTGTGAAGAGCGCGATCCAGGCGCTCTGCCTCAGTCGCTTACCGCCTGCCCGTGTCGGCAGGGGCGCCGAGATGACACGCAGTTGCAAGGCGACCTGATCCTTCCTTGGCCCGGGCGCGTAGTTTGATTGCGAAAAGATGACGAAGACTTCCCGGATAATTTCGGCAACGGCTTTAACGGAAGTTGCGTTAAATCCGGCAAGTTGGGAATCGGCGCCAGGGGTCAGCGGGGCAAGACGGGGTCAGTTTTCAGGTTATGCGGAGCGAAAAGAAAAAGGGCGCGGCAAGGTCCCCTCAAAGCTCCCAGCTTTCCTTGCCGCGCCCAGGCGTTGGCCGCAATTGTCTGCTTGTCTTACGCGACCGCTCGACGCGAGTTGCCCAAACATAGGCCGCAGGCGGCGGCCGTCAAATGGTTCGTGGCTCGGCGCCCGGCGGCCGCGGCCGCAACTTCGTCACACTCGTTTTAACGCGCGTCTTTGAACCGGACAGGCGCCCGACAATATCGAGAAACGCGATTGCAACGTCGCAGGAGCCGGGCGACTCCTTAGATCAGGGAGGCGGCAATCGAATTGGAGAGCCGCGCGAGATAGGTGCCGTGTGGCTCCTGGGGCTGCGTCGTGAGGATCACGGCGAACGCGTCGCGATCCGGGTCGATCCACAGCACGGTTCCTGTCGCCCCCATGTGTCCGTACATCCGGGGCCCGAACAAATCGCCGAAATAAGGAGAAGATCCCGGCCAGCTCAATCGCCAGCCGAATCCCCAGGGGCGGCCCTCCCGCTCGGCGACTGGAATTCCGAGCAGGCCTTCCAATTGATTCCGCGTTGCCGCTGCGATGGTGGCTTTGGCAAACACTCGAGTGCCGTCGAGCGTGCCGCCGGACAGCATCGCCTGCGCGAAGCGCGCCAGGTCGCGCGGCGTCGACAGCACGCCGCCCCAAGGAGCTCCGAGCCCGCGCCAATAGCGGCTGTTCCAGCCCCAGTCATACGCCGCCTCACGCTGGTCTTCGGGCACGCGGATCTCGGCGATGCGGGCGGCCCGGCCGTTTTTGTCATCGTACCACGGCTCGGGCGCGCCCAGCGACGAGTCGTTCATCCACAACGGCTGGAAGATCTCCGTGCGAAGAAACTCGGAACAACTCTGGCCGGAGATCGTGCGAATGATCTCTCCCAACAATCCAAATCCCATGCTCTGGTAGCGCACGCCGCGCCCCGGCGGAAAACCCATCTCTGCGCTGCATGTCCCGGCGAGAAACTCGTCCAGCGAAGCGTGCAACTTGCGGAGCTCGAGATTCTGGGGCAGCATGTCGGGCAGGCCCGAAGAGTGCGTCAACAAGTGCCGCACGGTGACGCCGTATTTCCCCCGGCCGCGAAACTGCGAAATGATCTCGCAGACGCGATCGTCGAGCGAAAGCAGGCCGCGCTCGACCAGCAACAGCGCGCCCATCGCCACGATCGGCTTGGTAATCGACGCGACGAGAAAAATGACGTCCTCGCGAACCGGAGGCGAGGCCGGGTCGAGCGTTTGGTTGCCGAAGACGTGCGTCCGTGTGACGCGGTCCGAGCGGCCGCAGATCAGGGCCGCCGATGGGATCAATCCGCGCCGGCACCAGTCGCCGAGCAATTCGAGGGTCCGCTGCCACTGCCGCGGGTCGAGTCCGACCTGGCGGGCATCGTTCTCAATTCCTGTCGCCGACATCCCAGATGCCTGCCGGAAAAACCGTTGCGCGGGGGAACTGGAAGGCGGCACGCCCCACGGTCCCGCGCTCTCGCTTCACACGTCGACCTTCTGAACCTGCAGCAGCGAGTCGAGCCGCGTGATTTCGAGCACTTCGCGGATTTCGTCCGAAGGGTTGAAGATCAGGACCTGCACGCCGAGGCGTCCCAGCGACGCCAGCATGCCCAGCATTCCGCTGGGGACGAGTTTCACCCCCGTCAGATCGAACGCCAGCACTTCGCATTCGTGCTGCTTGATCAGCTCGGCAATCTCAGACCGGCATTCGCTGACGATGATCTGATCCATATGGTCGGCGCTGACGAAACTGACCACCGTCAGCTTGCCGGTCTGATAGATATTCAGATAACCCTGGCGTCGCGCCATTGGTTTTCATCCCCTTGCCGCGCGGGCCAAAAAGAGGCCGCGCGGTGCGGGATGCAGTTTAAGGGATGAACGGGCCTGTCGGAAGATGCGAAGTTTAACTTTTGGCCAAGCGCTGCCTTGCGCCCCCACGCAGCGGGCCGGCTGCCGGGTCGGTGCGAGCAAAAACATCACGCGGCTAGCCCGCAACAAAAGACACGGGCGGACAAGCCGCCCGTGCCACCCAGGGATGCCGCGACAGTCGATCCTTACGCCGGAATCGCCTCGGTCAGCTCCTTGCGGAGCCGGTTGCGGGCCGTGTGCAGCCGGCGCTTGATCGTGCCGATCGGACTCTCGAACTCGTCGCTCATCTGCTTCAGCGACTGCCCCTCGACGTAGAACGCGATCAGCGTCCGCCGATCGAGGTCGCGGAGCTTCGACAGTCCCCCCCAGACCTGCTTCGACCGCTCGCTGCGGAGCAAGTCGTCCAGCGGGGTCCGCGGCTCGGTCTTCAGCGACGTGAACACATCCGGGCTGAGCGGCGTCTCGTGCGGCCGGCGGACGGCGCGGTTGATCGACATCCGCACGGCGATCTGGCGCAGCCAGCCTCCGAACCGCTCCGGCTCGCGGAGCTGCGAGAGCTTGCGCATCGCCTGCACGAACACGTCCTGCGTCACCTCGCGCGCCTCGGCGCGGTTGCGCAGCCGCGACATCACGGTCGCAAAGACCGTGGTCTCGAACTGGCTGACGAGTTGACCGAAGGCCTCGCGGCTGCCGGCTTGGGCTTCCAGGACCAACCGGATGGTTCGTTGCTCTTCCATTGTC
>DASPSM010000903.1:0-15965 GCA_035623955.1 Planctomycetaceae bacterium | reverse complement strand
ATAAGCCTTGGACTTTAGAGAGGCCGGCACGAATTCATGCCGCGGCACCGTGCGCATCGCCTCGAGGACGCGGGGGTTCGTCACTCCGGCGCGCTCGATGAAATCGGCCACCATCTGTCTGCGAGCCTGCGCGTACTCGTCGCGCGTTTGGGCCGGACAGATCGAAACGAAGCCCCACAACACCAGCAAGGCAGCGGTCGGTAGCCGGTGCGCGGGCCGAGATATAGGACCAGACATAGGGCTCTCAACGGGCGGGCGTCTCACGCCTCAATTGTCCGACTTCTCTCCGCAGACCGCAAATCAGCCGCGGGGATGGCACCGCTTGTGGACGGCTTTGAGCCGGCTGTGTTCGACGTGGGTGTAAATCTGCGTCGTCTGCACGCTGGCGTGACCGAGCATTTCCTGCAGCGCGCGAATCTCGGCCCCGCCGGCCAGCATGTGGGTGGCAAAACTGTGCCGGAGCGTGTGGGGGCTGACCTCCGCGCTCGCTCCCGCGCGGGCCGCGTATTTCTTCACGAGGTTCCAAACCATGATCCGCGAGAGAGGCGTCCCGCGACGCGAAACAAACAGCCGGTCCGAATCCTCCCGCGAGACAAGCCGCGGACGTTCGTGGCTGAGATAGGCCTCGATCGCCGCGCGGGCGACCGGATTCAAATTGACGATCCGCTCCTTGTTCCCTTTGCCGACGCAGCGGGCAAATCCCTCGTCGAGATGCACATCGTGGAGCCGGACGTTCGTGGCCTCAGAGGCTCGGCATCCGGTCGCGTACAAGAAGCAGAGCAGGGCGCGGTCCCGCAACGGATAGCAGTCGTCGGGCGTCGGTGCCGCCAGGATCCGGTCGACCGTCTCGGGGCTGACTACCTTGGGCAAATGCTGCCAGAGTTTCGGCGAGCTCAACAGCTCCACCGCGCTTTCTGCCAATATGCCGTCGAGGACGAGGTAGCGAAAAAACATCTTGAGCGAGACGAGGTGCCGCGCGATCGACGTCGACGCCAGCCCACGCCGATGCAAATGGTCGAGAAAGCGGGCCAGGACCTTCAAATCGACTTTGAAGATCGAGCCCGGACCATGCTTGTCGAACCACTCGAAAAACTGCACGAGGTCCGTGCGATACGCGGAGATTGTATTGGCCGACATCCCCGCTTCGGACTGCAGGTAGTTGAGGAATGCCGGCAGATGGATCGCCGGACCGGGAGCGATCAAAGTCGCTGCCGCCGTCCCCGTCGGAGGCCGTTTTCTCGGAGGCACAGCCAGGCACCGTCCAAAATGCGCCGCGCGCGAATCGATTGCCGCAGTCATTCATATCGGACGGCAAACTGCCACAAGCTCGAATGACGAAATCCGAATGACGAAAGAACGCCCAAATGCCCCAATCCCGAGGGAAAAACTTTTCCGCTCATCCTTCGTGCTTAGTGCTTCGTGCTTCCTTCGTCATTCGTGCTTCGTCATTCATGCTTCCCCGCCTCAGCCTGCTCCGACCGGTTGCAGCGGATTTTTGCCGGCGACGAAGGTTTCGGTGCGGCCATCGTCGTCGAATTGAATGGTGATCAGGCGGTTCCGGGAGAATCCGCTGATCTTGACGACTTTTCCCACGCCATAGCGTGGATGACGGGCCGACATCCCGACGGTGAAGCCGCCCGCTGATTCGGGCTGGCGAGTCGCGGCCGCTGCCAGCAGATCGGCACCCGTCATCAAACCTGGATGTTTAAGGTCGGTCTCGCCCGCAACCGTGACTGTTCTGGGCCCCCCCTCTTTTTCCTTTTCGGACGGCGTCGTCTCATCGTCCGGGCCGGGTTCACGCAGATTCTCGTAGTCCGGCGCGGGTTCATGACCTTCGTGTCCTCCCTCATCGGGTTCGCTCCCGGGGCCGGTCGGCATAGAACGAGGGGCCTGCACCGACAGCGGCGTTTCGACCACGCCGATTTCGCGCAAGAATTCACTCGGGATTGACGCGAGCCTCTGGCCACGGACGGCCCGCATCTGCGTCCGCGTCAGCCAGAGCCGTTGGCGGGCCCGCGTCATGCCCACGAACATCAACCGCCGCTCTTCCTCATATTCACCAGGATCGTCGGCTTGCAGCGCCCGTTCGTAGGGGAGCAGCCGTTGTTCGACGCCGATGAGATACACGATCGGGAACTCGAGCCCCTTGGCGGCGTGCAGCGTCATCAACGTCACGCGCTCGGCCGCCTCGTCAACGCTGTCAATGTCGGAGACGAGGGCCGTCGTTTCCAAGAAGCCTTCGAGCGTTGGCCGGTCCCGCTCCGCCGAATCGTATTGGGCCGCCGCATTCAGCAGTTCGCCGACGTTGGCCTCGCGCTGTTGATCCTGTTCGGTGGGGCTTTCCCGCCACTGCTCCAGGTATCCCGTACGCTGAAGCACCAGCTCGAGAAACTTGGCGACGGAGACGATCGGTTTGCCCGCAAGCTCTCCGATGATTCGCGCAAACTCGGCAAGCTCCAACGCGCCCTTGCGCGGCAGGCCGGGAATCGATGGGGCCCGCTCGGCTGCGGCCAGCAGCGCCACACGCTGGGCATCCGCCCACGCGGTCAGCCGGTCGAGGCTTTTCTTGCCGATGCCGCGGGCAGGCACGTTGACGACTCGTAGAAACGCACTGCGGTCCTGCGGATTGGCGATGAGCCGCAAGTAAGCCAGCACGTCCTTCACTTCGGTGCGATCGTAAAAGGCCTGGCCGGCCGCCACTTGAAACGGGACCCGGTTGCGCGCGAGCGCGATCTCGAGCTCGCGAGAGAGCGCATTGATGCGGTAGAAGATGGCGACGTCCGAATAGCGGAGCTGCCCCGCCTCGGCCCCCAAACGAATGGCTTGCGCCACGCCCTCAGCCTCGGCCTGGGCATCGTCAAATCGCAACAGTTCGACCGGCTGTCCTTCGGGGTTTTCCGTCCGCATCGTCTTGGCTTTGCGGCGGACATTGTGGGCAATGAGCGCGTCGGCGGCGCGCAGGATCGACTTGGTGCTGCGGAAATTCTCCTCCAGCCGGATCACGGCCGCGCGCGGGTAATCTGCCTCGAACCGCAGGATGTTCTCGATCCGCGCCCCGCGCCAGCCGTAAATCGACTGGTCGGGATCCCCCGTCACGCACAAATTGGAAAAGTCGCGCGACAAGGCGGCGACGATCGCGTACTGCGCCCGGTTGGTGTCCTGGTACTCGTCGACCAGCACATAGCGAAAATGCTCGTCGAGCTCGCGGCGGATTTCCTCGTTCTCCTCCAGCAGCCGCACGACCCACAGCAGCAGGTCGTCGAAATCGACCGCGTTGGACTCGAGCAACCGCCGCTGATATTCGGGATAGACCTGTTTCACCACCGAGTCCATCAGCGTGCCGACGCGCTCCTCGAGCGCCTTTTGAAAACTCTCGGCAGTCAGCAGGTCGTTCTTGGCCCGGCTAATCCGGTCGGCGATCCGCTCCGGAGGAAAGTGGACGCTATCGAAGTTAAGCGACCGCACGATGTCCCGCACGAACCGCCGCTGATCGGCCGCATCCAGGATCGTGAAGTTCGGCTTGAGACCAACTGCTTCTGCCCGCCGCCGCAAGAGCCGCGCGCAGAACCGGTGGAACGTGCTGACCCAGATACGCGTGCCGGGGATCAGGTGGGCCACGCGCTCGGCCATTTCGCCCGCGGCTTTGTTGGTGAAGGTGAGCGCGAGGATGTTGGCGGGGGGGGTGCCTTGTTCGACGATCCGGGCAATCCGCCGCGTGATCACCCGGGTCTTCCCCGAGCCCGGTCCCGCGACAACCAGGAGCGGCCCCTCGGTGAGCTCGACGGCTCGTCGCTGGCTGGGAGTCAGATCATCAGTGCGTGGCACGGCTCTCCGATCGTCCCGAAAACCATTGATCGAGGTCCAAAGCCCAAGGTCAGAAAAGCGGCACGGTTACGGAGTTTGGAACCCGTCCAACGTGGACTTGGGACCGTAGACCAGTTTCCAACAAATTGTAGTGACCCCTCAAAATTCTGAACAAAATACCCGGCCAAGGCGCGCCGTTCGCATTGCAAAGCGCGATTCGCGAAGCCGGGGAAAATGCGTCTCCCTGTGAATTGAACATGCGTCAGGGGGACAGTAGACTCTGCCGGTATCGTTGGACACGACGATTGCGTAAAGACGGGCGAACGGCCAGTTCGATCCGTTTGGACAAACTGGGCGGAGATGCAGACGGGATGGATTTTCGGGACGTGCCGGTAGTTTTTTCGTCCGCGCTGTAAGAACCGGCATCTCGGAAAAATGTCGATAGCTCTCCAACACACGAACCGCGACAGGTCCGCATGACGCGCTCGATGCTTCGCCTGTTCGGCGTGCCGAGCCGCTTGTTCGCCTGCCGCTGGTTCCATCATCACAGTGGGGTGCAACTACGATGGAGTCTAACCGAATTCGATCGGCACGGTGGCATCGAGCATTCGGGAGCCCGAACCGCGTTCGGCTTCTGACCGCGGTGGTCGCAGTTTCGGGGGCTTTGGCGATCTCCGCCTTCGCCTTCTCGAAAGCCCTGGCCTGGCAGGCGACGTCCGGCGGAAAGCAAGGTCTAAAAGGGATTTGGCCCAAGGAAGTCCCTTCCGACCTCACCGCTGATTCCTTCAACGTGCTCAATGGCGCGTGGGAAAAGTGGGGGAAAGACCTCGCTGGGCTGGTGAACAAGCTCTATACCGACGACAAACTCGATGCGGCCGGGCAGCGCGAGCTGCTCAAGCAACTCGAAGGCAAAATCAAGACGATGGACAAAGCCCTGGCCGATCCGAAATTCGCCTCCCTGGGCGACGCCATCGCCAGCGTCCGCGAGCGATTGGCCCGACGAGTCGACGTGGCGCTGGCCATACTCGACACGCTGGAACTGAAGCCCGAAGAGGTCAAGGCCGCAGCTATTGCCCGCGAAAAGAAGCACGCACTGCGGCACCTCGATCAGCTTGTCGAATATCTCGGCACGATTCCCGGCGGCAACGCCTGGCTCGGCTTTGTGAAGGCGAACGAGCTGCGGACGGCACTGGGCGCCTCGGGTGAGCCGGCCCCGGTCATCAACGCGGTCGGCGACAAACTCAACTCGACCACTGCCGTCGAGAACGCCCGACAGCGGGAGTTTCTCGCCCGCCCCGCGTTCCGGCATCTGGCGCACGCCCTTGCCGAACTCCGTCACGCCGAAGAAATGAAAACCACCGGGGGCGATGAGCAGGCGCTGCGGAGTG
This sequence comes from Planctomycetaceae bacterium, assembly GCA_035623955.1. Taxonomy (GTDB): domain Bacteria; phylum Planctomycetota; class Planctomycetia; order Planctomycetales; family Planctomycetaceae; genus DASPSM01. The sequence continues at coordinate 10,773 of DASPSM010000903.1, read as the reverse complement.
CGCTCGCGAGCCTGGAAACCGCACTCGAAGCGTACGAGGAAAACGGCACTTCGGAGGAGTCCCGCAAGGTCATCGATACGCTGGCGGCCGCCGACAAAGCGGCCATCGACGAGGGCGATCGCCTCGATCAGGGCGTGCGGCCTCACTACTTGAACTACAACCTGACGGCGGTCGCGTCCGACGGCATGCTCACCCGCATCCTGGGCGAGACCGCGCAGACGACAGGTCCCGTGACCGATTTCATTCTCGGCGCCAACGTCAGCGGCACCGAATGGACGACGACCACGGTTTCAGTGCGCCTCGAACCTTCCAGTCACATGGCTAAGGTCGAGTTGGTGCTGGACGGCATCGTCCAGAGCAGCACCGTTGGCGCGACCAGCCAGGCCAACATCTACACTTCGGGCTATCACCGCTTTGGCGCGGTGAAGGAGATCCGCTTCGACGGGGAAAACATCTCCACCGGCCCGGCGCGGATGACCTATGTCCAGCCCAGCAACACTACGGTGGGCGCTTCGACGGCGATGAGCGGCTTTCCGATCTTCGGAGCCATTGCCGACAGCATCGCCGTCCGCGAAGCCGAGCGGCGACGCGGCGAATCCGAAGCCATTGCCGCCGACCGGCTGATGACTCGCGTGCTTCCCGAGGTAGATGCCCGCGTCGACAAGCTCATCCAAGACGCCAACTCGCGGCTGCACAGCGAGCTGCACAAACGGCTCAAGGAAGCCGGCGTTTATCCGTCCGTCGTGCATGCCAGCTCCAACCAGACGTTTCTCCGCTTGAGCGCCGAAGTTGTTGACAAAGAGGAATTGGGCGGTGACACGGCCCCTGCGACTGGATACGAGCCGGCGGGCTTGGTCTTGCAGCTCCATGAATCGCTGCTGACGAATGGGGCCCATCGCATGAAATTCGCCGGGCAGTCGATGACGGACGCCCAAGTGAAGGCCGAGCTTGAGCGATTCCTGTCACTGCTGGCGGGTCGCAAAATCGAGATCGGCAAGACGCAGGCAGCCAGGCCGACGCCTTTCAAGCCGGTGCCGCCGGCCCCCGGTGCTCCCCCAGCCCCTGCGCCGGCTCCTGCTCCGGCGCCAGCCCCGGCTCCGGCGCCCAGCTCGGCCGACAATAGCCTGCTCGTTTTTGACAAGGACGATCCGATTCGCTTCACGATCGAAAACGGTGAGATTTCCCTCGTGCTTCGCGCTGGCATCAAGCAAGAAGGAAAGGAAGACATTCCGACTCAATCGATCACCGTCCCCTTGCGGCTGACGGTTAAGGGGAACCAGGTGATCGTTGACCGCGGCACCGTGCAGGTCGCTTCGGCCACCGCCGGCGTCGATCGGGCGACGCAAGTCGTCCGCGCCGGCGTGATGCGTAAGAAGCTCGAATCGGTATTCACGCCCATGGCGATCGACGGAGTGATTCACGTTCCCCGCCAGGGCCGGGCCGACGCGGATGTGACGATCTCCGATATCAAAGCCTTCGGCGGCTGGCTGACCATCCTGGCCAACTAACGAAGGCTAAAACGTAAACACCCTCTCCCATCGCGATGCGTGATGGGAGAGGGTGAAGCGTCTTGCAACGGGCCCTCACAGGGAGTGCACGCGTCAAACGACGCGCATCGTCTTGAAATCGCTCGATTCGTAAGCGCGCTGGGAGAAGCCCGCCAGCAAGCGGCGATCCTCTGCCGTGAACTTGAGCTCACCCGTCAGCGTCGCGAGATTTTCGTCGATGTCGCTCGGCATCGAGACGCCGATGTTCAAGAGCGAGATCCGGGGATCTTGCAGGACCCAGCGGATGGCCGCCGCGGGCAGGCGCTTGCGGGCTTGGGCGTCGTAGTCCGCAACGACGTTCTTGGCGTTGTGGCCGAAGACCGACGCGCCCATGACTTTCATCGCCGCGATGCCCATGCCCAGCTCGTGCGCCTTGTCGAGGCACAGCTCGCGCAGCTCGAGGTTTTTATTGGACAACAGCGTGTCCATCCCCTTGCGGAAATAGCCGTAGGCGAGCAGACACTGGTCGAAGCCGCCGGTGGCGATCATGCGATAGACGTCCTTAAAGGCGACGTGCGTGGTCAGGCCGATGTAGCGGAGCATCTTTTCCTCGCGGAGCTTCACCAACTCGGCGTGGACTTTCATCGCCTTCTCGAAACCGAGCGCCTCAATGACCGGGCTGTGAATCTGGGCCGTCTCCACGTGGTCGGTGCCCAGTTCCTTGAGCGACGTCTCAAGGCACTTACGGGTGTCGGACGGGCGCATCACGTAGATTTTCGTCGCCAAAAAGACATTCTGCCGAACGTCCTTGAGGGCCTTGCCGATAATCGACTCGCTCTCGCCGTAGACGCGGGCGGTGTCGAAATAACGGATCCCCTTGTCGTAGGCGTGACGCACCATCGCCACCCGCTCATCCATCGAGAGCAGCTTCACCCCATAGGCCGAGATGAACCGCTGCACCATGGCCGAGCCTCCCATCGCCAGGATCGGCAGCTTCCAGCCGGTTTTCCCGAAGGGCCGGACGGGAATCGCGCCCGTCTTATCACTGGCTTTTGTCTCGCCCGGCGACCCGGGTTGCTCACCCGCCAACGATAGGCTTCGACCGGCCAGAACCGCGCTCGTGCCGGCGCCGGCCAACAGGCTCGACTTCAAGAAGTCGCGACGATCCACGCCTTTCGCTGTCGGTCGACGATTTTTGTTGGACATGCTTATTTCTCCAAATTTGTTTCGGGTCGCGGAGTCCCCTCTCTCGTGGCAGACGGCGCACCGAAGATCGCGGCCATCGCAAAGCAAACGACGAACATCCCCGGGATGATCACCATCCAAAAGGTCACGAAGATGTCCGCGACAAAAATGTGCCACAGAGTCGCCGATGAAACCTCGACCCCGCCACCTGGCGGCGCGGCTGGGGCGGGACACGTCAGCACGAGAAAAACCCAGAACACCAGGAGGATGACGGCGATGAGTGCTGCCCAGAGAAATCGCACGGGCGCGCCTTCGAGTAACGGCCCCAGTGTGCACAATGCTTGTGTGACGAGTATGCCAGTGCGGCGCACGAAAAGCCAATTTGTTTGGCCGGTCGCGCTTTGACGATCGCGTCAGCCCGGCTTGCGGGCGTCCAAGATCAAGGACGTGTAAACCAACCGCCCGCCCTTGTTGCGTTCGTCGAATCGCTGGGAGCGATCGATTTTGCCCCGCGCGGGATCCCAATCGGTGGCGTGAAATTGGCTGGCCGAATCGAAGTACTCGAGCAGCTCGACCTGGAAGCCCGCCGATTCAAAGAGCGAACGAAACGACGCGTTGTTGTAGAGCAGCTTATGGTCGTTGGCGCCGGGCCCCGTGCCGCCGGGCCGCACTCGTTCGATGTATTCCGGGCTCGGATGAAAACCATCCGGCACGGCCGCGCGGAGGTAACCGCCGGGGCGGAGGAACCGGTGGCAGTTCTGGGCGGCGCGCAACCCCTCGTCGGGCGTCAGATGTTCCCAAACGTGCTCGGCCAGAAGGGCATCGATCGAACCCTCGCGAAACAGGCGCCGCCAGTGCCATTCGTCGAGGATGTCGAGCACGTCGACGTCGGTTGGAATCCAACCGGGGTCGTACAGACCGCCGGCGCCCAGCACGATCCGCAGCGGCGAAGCCTGGCGGACGCGCTTTTTGAGATTCCGCACGTCGCGGAAGACGCCCAACCGCCGGCGGGCGGAGAACAGCAGGCGACCAAGCCCGGCGGTGTTCATAGCGACGCGCTAGTTCGCGCTTGGCGTATCGGCCGGCGAAGAGACGGCCTTCTCGACTTCCGTCAGCAATTGCTCCAGCCGGAACGGCTTATAAAGTACCGACTTCAAGCCGTGCTGCCGGGCCTTAACGATCGAGTGGGCCGGGTCGTAGCCGAAACCGGTCATCAGAATCACCGGCAGATGCTCGTGAATCTGCTTGATCTGATAAAAGCATTCGAACCCGGTCATGTCGGGCAGGCGGATGTCGGCGATGACCGCGTCATAGTGGAAGCTCCGGACCATCACAAATGCTTCTTCAGCGTTGTGGGCCGTCTCGACCTCGCAGCCGTAGCGACCCAGCAATTCGTGTGCGGCAATCCGGACGCCTTCGTCGGCATCAACCACGAGGATCCGCTTGCCGCGCAACATCGGACGTTGTTGCCGCGGCATCAGGGGGCCATGCGCGGGCAGGGGAGCGAAGGTTTCTCCCACCTTCTGGATGAGCTGTTTGATGTTCCGCGTGTGCTTCAGGATTCGCTGCAGCCGCTCGGAAACAATCGGCTCGTGGCCGATGTAGCGTTCGAGGATGCAAGCGGCGTCGTTGAGAATCTCGTCGACGGGACTGGCCACCTCGCGGAGGATGCGATCGGTGCTGGCGCTCGCCGTTGTCATCTTTTCGACAGCCAAGAGCTCGAAGGTGTTGATGGCGACGGCCACCTCGCGCGAAAACAGCTCGAGGAATTGCAGGTCGTTTTCGTTGAAGGCGCCCGGCTTGGGGCTTTCGACGTTGAATGTCCCCAGAATCTCATCGTGCAGAATCAGCGGAACAGTGAGCGAGCTGCGTGCCCCCGGCGCCCCAGGAAGATAGAGCGGATCCGTCTGCGTATCTTCGCAGAGATAGCTTTTGCCGGTCGCCGCGACGAAGCCGGTGACGCCATTGCCCTGCGGCTCGGCCTTTAGCACGCGCGTGGCCGCGGCCTGGTCCATGCCGACGGCGAGCAGTGGCTCCAACTGCTTCGTGCGCTTGTCGAGCAAGCGAATCTCGACCGTGCCGAACTGCAACAAGTCGCGCGTGTAGTGCAAGATCTTGGATTTGAGCAGATCGATGCGGTCGTCGACGCTCATCTGCAGGATGTCCTGCAGGGAGAGATCGCCCAGCTCGAGGCCGGCCTGGTAAATCGCGTTCAGCTTCTGACGCTGCAGCACCTCGGCCGAGATGTCCCGCACGCTGACGACCAAGAGATTCGGCGCGTCGCCCCCATCGGCCGACACCGGCCGCGCTTGCACTTCGTAGTACGTTTTTTCGCCGACTCGCAGGCTGCTCTTGGCCAGTTCCCCCGAGCCAAGGGCGGTGTGCAACGGACAAAAATCGGGGCCGATGATCTCCGGCGCGCCAAATGCCTCGTAGAAGCTCTTGCCGATGAGCGAGTCTTCGCCGCGGTTGGTCGCAAGCGGTGCCGGGGTAGGCTTGCCGCGCTCCAATTCGCTCTGCGACGTGAATTCGCGGAGTTGGCGGTTACACCAAAGGATGCGAAATTCGTGGTTGAGCAGCGCGGCTCCATCGGGCAGCTGGTCGAGCAGCACGCCAGCCGGGAGCATCGTGGGAACGGACCGGTCCTGCTGCATCACCACTTTTGGTCCCGTGGGCGCTTCGGGCGCAGGCGACTCAAGCTCGGATTGCTGCAATGCCGCACCGGTGCGCTCCTCGCCGGAGACCGCCGAACGCTCGCGAGTCACTTCCGAGATTTTTGGGGTCGTCGGCACCGCCTACAGATTCTCCGCTCGGGCCACCGCGGGGCGCGTGTTTAACTCTTTGGCAGTCAAGTCTTGGGGCGCCCGCCGCGCTCAGGTTCGCGCAAATTATAGGTAGGGCTGAACAGGTGAGCAACGCAAAGTGCGCGGCTCCGTCGCGCCTCAAAATCACTTTCGCAAGACATTAACTCGAGGATTATCGGCCTTCAGCGCTTCAATTCCAGCCGTCGTGATGGGGCCCCCGGGGCCAACGTAAACTTTGTGCAGACTCTTGATGGGGGCCAGTGCCAACAGGCCTTTGTCTGTGATCGGCAAGCGTTCCAGGTCAAGCTCGGTCAACGACGAGCATTTCTGCAAGTGCACCAGCCCGGCGTCGGTGACTTTCGTCCCCCTCAGGCTGAGGACTTTCAGCTGCTTCAGCCCCTCCAGGGGCGCCAGGCCCGCATCGCCAATCGGCGAGCCGTCGAATTTGATCCGGTCGACATACTTAAGCTGCGCAATAGGCGCTAGCTCCTCGTCTTTGACATCGTCGATGTGATCGAAGTCGACAAAAACGGCATGGCCCCCAGGGCGGTCGCATTGGATGTGCCCGCGAACGCGCTGAAGCGCGGACATCGCGTCGAGCTCGGCCCGGCTCGGCTCCGGATCCTCTTCGCAGCCCGAAAGGCGAAGGGCGAAAAGGCCGGCGACTGCTACGAGCAGAAAGAAGAGCCAACGATTCTTGGCAGGCCCGCGTTGCACGTCATTTGTCCGACGGTGATTGGTCGCCTGCCAATTCTACCGCGCAGAGCCATCGACGGCGCGGCCCTTGCCTTCTTCGGACGACGAAGCGGGGGCGACACCTGGTCCCGCGGCCGCGGGCTGCCCATCGGACGGCGCAGGGGAAACGGGCTTCGCGGCGGTGTGTGTTCCGCGAGCCGGGTCCAGCTCCGGCCACATCAGAGTCCGGTAAATCGACAGTCCATCGACTGCGTGGTACAGGGCGCCACACTCGGCCGCTGCCTGGCGGTTCTCGAACAGGTCGTGGGCCAGGGCGGCAACAGCGCGGCGCACCCAATCTTCCTTCAGTCGCGACTTCGGCACGGCGACGCAGATGAATTCCAGAATGTGCCCCGTCGTTCCGATCCGCTTCACGAAATCGGTCGAGTATCCCGGACCCTGGAAATAGTTCGACGAAAAGGTGCCGTCGGAGTTCTGATTGGCACGGGCTTCCTCGACGTAGCGCCGCACTTTCTGATCCGCCTCGAGCCATGCCCCGTAGAGCGGTTTGCCTGTTTCGAGGTACGCGTTGCGCGCATAAGCGAGGGCGAACAGCCCGTGAGTCCCGCCACAGGCGGCCGATGTCACCACCTTGCTGTTCTCAACTTGAATCAGCCGCTCGATGCTCCAGGGTTGGCCGTCCTTATTGATCCAGCGAGCGTCCGGCTCGATGTAGTGCGACAAGAACCACAAAGTCCAGGTCACCTCTTCGCGATCGTTGGCCTCCATCTCGGCCCCGTTGATGAAATCGCGGATCGTCACGGGCTGATCTCCTGCCGCCATGAATTTGAAATCAAGCGGCAGGTCGCACATCGTCATGTAGGCCATGAACTGGTTCGGATGTCCCTGGAAGGCATAGGGGACATTGTTGTACGGATGGGCATGGGCTCCGTAGGGCATTTTCTCGAACCAAGGCTGGTCCTTGTAATTCGGGCCCGAGGCAATCCAGTTCAGGGCGTTGACCTTTTTCCCGTTTTGCTTGATCACGTAGTCGCGGCGATAAGCCAGCAGCCCGTGAACAATCTGCCAGGGAGTGTGAACCTCGGTTTCCAGAAACCGGCGGGCCGTCACGTCGATGGCCTGCTGAACGTCGGAGGCCAGCGGATCGCTGACGGAAGGCACGGCGCGGGGTGTTTCGGGCGAGGTTGCGGCCGGCGGCGACAGGTCTTTTTGGGGAACGTCGTCAGCGTGAATTCGATTCGACGTTCCGAGAGCAACAGTACAAACGAGGGCAGTCGCTCCCAAAAAAGCAGTCAAGAGGCGCAGATTCGAGAGTCGCATCGCTCGGTCCAACTCCTGAGTTGTCGTTCCGTGATGAGGCCGAGAGCCAGGGGTGCGCAGGACCCCTGTCTCCGAAACGTCGCAGCCATCACAATTGGCGGCCCGGCCCCTGAAGGCGAAACCGTAAGTTTAACCGCGCAAAAACACTCAAGCTACCGAGTCATCCCAGTCTTCCTGACAGGTAAACTCAGCGAAAAACTGGCCCGTTTGTCGTCGACGAGCGGCGGCGGCGTCCCAAGCAAACCTTCGCCGGTCACGCGCGGGACGGATGGGCGCCCCGGCGCGCGCCATGAACCATCGGCCAAGCAAACTGCGAGCATGCAAAAAAGCCGCTTCGCGGCGACTAATCGGTGGAAGTGTCGCAACGCGAGCAAAGAGCAAGGTTGTGCCGATGGACAAAGACAACCCCGGTTACGCAATCGACAAGGTCAGAGCGGCACCTCTCGGTCCTTGAGCGTCATCCGCGCACGCTGCGCCAGGGCTCCTGGTCGCTCACGTCGACAAGTGGCGGACCAGAGATCTCCGCCGGCGAAAGAATCGCCAGGAATTCGAGGATGGTCGCGCCTGCATTATAGGTGCCGTGAACGACGCCCTTCGGGATGTGTGCGATCTGCCCGGGCGAGAGAATCTTCTTCTCGCGATCGACCCACTGTTCGGCGCGCCCCGACAGGATGTAGATGATCTCTTCCATCTCCGGGTGAACGTGGAATTTGTGGGCCTGACCGGCAGGCATGTGGACTCTCACAAGCAGGAGGTTTCGCGCGTCGGTCAGCCCCGGCCGACACAACCAGTCATGCGGGCCCCAAGGGAGCGTCTCGACCTGCATCTCTGCCTGAGTGACGAAACGCAGATGTTCGGGCTTCTTCGCCAAATCGGCCATTACGAGGCCTCCGAATCAACGTGTGGTTCAGAACAGGCAGCCAACAGCGAATCGACGGTTTCCATGCAATTCCCAATCGCGCATCGCACGACCAGGTCGGCCAGATTGTCGAGGGGCGTCGGCTCCCGGTTAATGATCACCAATCGCGCTCCCGATTCCTTTGCCAGTACGGGCAGCTCGGCCGCGGGTGTGACCACAAGCGACGAACCGATCGCCAGAAACAGGTCGGCCTCGCGCGCCCAGCGCATCGAATCGCGCAACACTTCGACGGGGAGTGCCTGGCCGAACGAGATCGTGGCGTGTTTCGTGAGTCCGCCGCACCGCGTGCAACTCGGCACTGTTTGTGTGAGCTCGAAGCGATCGAGCATCTCGCCCGCATCGTAGAGAGTTCCGCAGTCAAGGCAGCCGACTTTGCGCGCTGTTCCGTGCAGTTCCAGGACGTTCCGGCTGCCTGCGAGCTGGTGCAATCCGTCGATGTTCTGCGTGACGACTCCTCGAATGCGTCCCTGATCTTCCCAGTGGGCGAAAGCCAGGTGAGCCTTGTTCGGTTGAGCGTCGGCGAATTGGACGTGCGTCTCGGCCCGCTGCCGCCAGTACTCGAGCTGCGCGTCCGGGTCGCGGCAGTATTCGTCAAACAGGATCGGTTTTCGGCGCGACCAGACGCCGCCCGGCGAGCGAAAGTCTGGAATCCCGCTTTCCGTGCTGACCCCAGCGCCTGTGAAAACGACGCAACTGTCCGAGGCAGCCAGCCACTCGGCGATTCGTTTGAGTTCGGCGTCCAACCGCAGTTTTCCTTTACTGATCCGGTGCGATTGAGATTCAGCTTGTAAGTGGCATTTGGCCGCGCTTTAGTATACGTATGTGGATTGCAGATTCTTGACACCCGCGCCGGCGTAAAGACTAAATCCCGGAAACCGCATCCCTATGGTCAACGCAATGCTCGAAGCAAACTCCCAGCTGCAAACTCAGCCCACAGTTTACGTGGTCGATGATGATCAAGCGACTCGCAAGTCCCTGCGGTGGCTCGTCGAGACGCTTGGCGTCCCCGTGCAGACCTTTCATTCGGGAGCCAGCTTTCTCGACTCCTACGATCCGTCGCAGCCGGGCTGCCTGGTGCTCGACGTCATGATGAGCGGAATGTCGGGGCTCGAACTGCAGAAGGAACTCAACGAACGGAAAATCGAGATTCCGGTGATTGTGCTTACCGGCTACGGCGACGTGCCGACGGCCGTGCGGGCCCTCAAGAACGGCGCGGTCGAATTTCTGGAAAAGCCGTTCGACGGCGAAGTCCTGCTGGAACAGGTTCGCCGCGCGCTCGAGCTGGACGCGACGCGACGTCGCGAGCGCGACGCGGGCGAGGCCGTACGACAGCGATTGTCGCGACTGACGCCTCGCGAGCGAGAAATCCTCAAGCTCGTCGTCGAGGGGCTTTCCAGCAAGGAGATCGCTACGCAGCTCGACGTCAGCTTCAAAACCGTCGAGGCGCATCGCGCAAAGATCATGCGCAAGATGGAGGCCAACGGCGTCGCCCAACTCGTCCGCATGGTCGTGACGACGACAGACCTGGGCGACCAAGCGGCGGCCGACGTCTCGACTGACATCCCCGCCGACGACTGAACTATTGCGCGGGCCGCCGCCTGCGATCATCTGGCATTGCGGCCAGGCACAGCCAAGAATTCTGGAGCAGCGACGCGCTGACCCCAGCCACCCGACGTTAGCCGGGACACGATCAGCCTGCGTATGACGAACGACCTTGGCCGACGTGCGGCTTACGCCGTCATCTTCGCGGTTACGCTCGGCGCACTGAGCGCCGCCGTGTGGCGCGTGAAGCCGCTGCTCTCAGCCAATGATCGCTCGCGCTGGTGCACGGTCTGGTCGCTCGTCGAGCGGCACACGTACGAGATCGACGAGATCGACTCGGTTCCCGGCTGGGGCACGATCGACAAGGTCCGACAAGGCGGACACTACTACTCCAGCAAGCCGCCCGTCTTGTCGACGATCGTGGCCGGCGTTTATTGGGGGGTGCGAGCCGTCACGAGCTGGAACCTCAACACGCAATCCGAAGAGACCATGCGGCTGATCTTGTTCCTCGTGAACGTGATCCCCATGTTGGCCGGGCTGGTCGTGACCATGCGACTCGTCGACCGCTACGCCGCCGGCGATTTTTCGCGGTTGTTTGTCGTCGGAGCCTTTGCGTTTTCGACGTTTCTGACGACGTTTTGCGTGACGCTCAATAACCACACGGTGGCCGCGCTGGCCGTACTTTTCGCGCTCTACCCTTCGTGTCGCATTTTGGCCGACGGCTCGCTGCGACCGCTGCATTTCGCCTGCGCCGGGTTTTTCGCCTCCTTCGCGGCTGTAAACGAGCTGCCGGCGGCCGCGTTTTCCGCTGCCGCGGCCG
>DASPSM010000893.1:0-2200 GCA_035623955.1 Planctomycetaceae bacterium | reverse complement strand
TTTCTTGACCTCCGTCGTCGGCTTGCCGCGCTTGTAGCGCTGGCTCCACTCGAAGCCGTCGCGATGCACGGTGGCTTCCAGCTCGATCGAGAGCGCGTTGACCACCGACGCCCCGACGCCGTGCAATCCGCCGCTGCGGAGATAATTCTTGTTGGAGAATTTTCCCCCCGCATGCAGCGTCGTGAGGATCACCTCGAGGGCCGACTTCTTGAGCTTCGGGTGTTTGTCGACCGGGATCCCGCGACCATTGTCGCTCACCGTGATCGAGGCGCCATCCTTGTGAAGCGTCAGCACGATGTGGTCGGCCGCGTCCGCGAGATATTCATCGACGGAGTTGTCGACGATTTCCCAGATCAGATGGTGCAGCCCCCGGGCATCGACGCCGCCGATGTACATCGAAGGCCGTCGCCGGACCGCCTCCAACCCTTCGAGGACCTCAATGTCGGCGGCCGCGTAGTTTCCGCTGGGCTTCAGCCGAGTTGTCTTGGATACAGTCGCCATGTGCCTTCGATGCGATCGATCGAGCGTTCGGTCAGTAATCGGGTGGCACTGGCGGCTCGGCCGCCAGTGGTCTTCTCGAGCGGGCTTGCGAGAGGGTCAATCCTTGGCGGCAGGCGCCTTTTCTTCAAATTGCTCCCAGTCCACCAGTTGGATTGGCGGCGGGATAATCTCGTTGAATCCGGTTCGCGTGCTGGTCTTGATCCCCTTGCCGCCGCGGGCTGTGACGCCGTACTTCATTTGTCCGAAGCTCAGCTCTTTGTCGTTCGCGTTAATCACGCGCAAGCAATCCGACGGGCGCGCGAGCTGAACGGCTCCCAGCACCTCGTCGTCGTGAGCCAGCTTGATCCCGCGGACCCCTTTGCCCGGTCCGCCCAAGATTGGTACGTCGCCGATTTTAAAATGGATCACGCGCGCATCGCGCGTCGCCAGAAACACTGTGTCAGCGTCGCCCACAAGCTCGACGAAAACCACGCGATCCCCTTCCCGCAGCCGGCAATAGCGCCTGCCTGCCTTTGTCGAGGGCACTCGAAACGCGCTGAACGACAACTGCATCACTTGCCCCAGACGCGTTGCGATTAGCAAGTAGGGCCTCGGCGGCTGACTCTTGCGGACAATCGCGTCAGTCGACGTAAACCGCGGGTCGGTGCTGGCGGCCCAGATCGGCCGCGCGCCGTCACCGACGCGCACCAGTTTCGACAGCGGATCTCCGTACCCCGAAGACGCCGGGACCTGATCGATCGGCAGCGTGTAGGCGACGCCGTCGCTCGAGAACACGACGATGCTTTCCAGCGTGCTGCCGGGGACGACTGCCAGCACGGCATCCCCCTCGCGGACTCGCGTGCTTTCCACTTTTTGCAGCCGCCCGACGCGCTTGAGCCAACCGTCTCGCGTCAACACGACGTTGGTGTTTTCGCGAACGATGTAGGCCTGCGGATCGAATTCGGTGACTTCTTCTTCCGAACCAATCGCCGTGCGCCGATCGTCTCCGAATTTCTCGGCGATCTCCTCCAGCTCGGTCTCGACCACTTTCCACAACCGGGCCTTCGAGGCCAGGATCTTGCGTATCGACTCGGCCTCAGCTCGTTTCTCCTTCAACTCCTCGAGGATGCGATCGATTTCCAGCGACGAGATGCGATACAAGGCCAGTTCGAGCACCGCCTCGGTTTGCTGTTCGTCGAGCGGGAAGGCTTTCATCAGCTTCACCGCGGCGTCCTGCTTGCCGGCGCTGGACCGGATGATCTTCAGGGCCTGGTCCAGCCCCTTGAAGACAATGGCGAAGCCCTCGAGGATGTGAATCCGCCGCTCGAGTTCCCGCAACTTGAACTCGAATCGCCGCGTGACGGTCTTGAAACGGAAGTCGAGAAACTGCCGCAACAACTCCTTGAGGCTTAGTCTTGCGGGAACGAGCGCTCCATGCTCGTCGGGAACGAGGCACGTGGTATTGAACGCAAAGTTCTGCTCCAGGGCCGTGTGCCTGTAGAGGTACGCCATAATGGCTTCTGGGTCCGAGCCCGGCTTGGTCTCCAGCACCAGCCGCAGGGGCTGTTTTTCGCTGCTTTCGTCCGCGACGCCCACGAGTTGTGGCAATTTGCGGGCGTTGATGATATCGCCGATCGCGGTCAGCAGCGGGCCCGTCTCGACTCCGTACGGAACCGACGAGAGCACGATCCGCGAGATCGTCTCCGCCTTACGATCCTTC
>DASPSM010000881.1:0-3965 GCA_035623955.1 Planctomycetaceae bacterium | reverse complement strand
ACGTGCACCGCCAACAACAGGGTCAGCATCGTGCGCGACTCGAGTGATTCGAGCTGGGCAATTGACCCAACCGGGTCCCACGCGTGACGGCGTCGGCGCGGTCGGGGCCTTTGCCGCGAAACGAAGCGTCCGCTTCGCTTGATCCATGCGGCGATCTGGTTGGTCCAACTGAGCGGCATGAACGGGTGGCAACTCGAAAGAATGCGAGCGGACTGAGAATGGGAAGCGAACGGGGATGTCTCAGCGGCTACGCGAACCCAACAATTATCGTCCGCGAATGGACCGCCTGCATAGCCTATCCTAGGCGACGCAAGAGGCAGTGGCCAGTTGTCCGTCGTCGCTCGAAAACAACGATTTTCCGGTTTGTACGCCTCTGAGCGCTGAGTCGTTGGCCCGGCAATGAAACGGCCCGACCGGCCCGCTGCACAATTTTTGGCCAACTCGCCGATGGTACGCACTAGGGCCGGGCCGCTCTATTTAGTCTCCGCTGCCGCCGCCTTGTCGATCGCCTCGTCGATTTGCCGCTCAAGCAGGCGATTGTCTTTTTCGGTGAGTGGCTTCTTCCCACGAACCGTGCAAAGAATTGCGATGTTGTAACCGTCGGACCGCTCGCGGATTAGCGCCGTCGTGCCGGCGATGTTGCCAAAATAGGTCCATTGCTCGTCGTCGCCGGGTTGCCTTGGCTTGCCGTTTGCCCAATACGCGTCCAGGAACTTGCACAGGGCCGGCGCCGAAGCGATCAGGCCGCCGAACGAGTCGAACACCTCGATCGGCACGTCCTTGACGGGATACCAGACTTCGCGCGAATCGCGTTGATCGGCGAAATGACGCGCCGGTCGTATGTCGTCGATGCCCAGCGGCTGCATCAGAGCGTCCTTGACGTACGCAGCGTACGACTTGCCCGTCGCCTTCTCGATCACCCGCCCAAGCACGCAGTAGCCGAAATTGGAGTAAATCTTTTCCGAACCCGGGTCGAACTGCAGCGGCTCGGACATCATGTAGCGGACAATTTCCACCGGCCGCGGGCGGCGGGCGACGTGCAGGCTCTTTTCGACGGCCCGCATGTTCGTAAACGGATCGAACGAGTGGGCGTCCCAACCTCCGCGATGATCGAGCAGGTCGGCGACGGTGATGTCCCCCAGCCGCGGATCGGGATTGGCAGCCCGCAGCGGCTTGAGATTGAGGTACTTAAAGGCTTTCGTGTCGAGCGACAGCTTGCCGTCGCTAATGAGCTTGCGGACAGCCGCGGCGGTAATCGGCTGGGTGACGCCCCCGATTCGCAAGAGCGCGTCGGGCAGGGTGCGCTTCTTCTCGAGCGCGTCGGCCCAGCCGTATCCTCGCGAATACACCAGTTTGCCGTTGTGCGAAATGGCGGCCGTCGCCGCGGGGCAATCGCAACGGTTCATGAAATCGAGGATGGCCTGGTCGAGCGATGCGTAGGCCGGGACCGGAGTGCCGGTGGGCGCGGGAGGCGATTGGGCGAAAGCCGGGGGACACCCGCCCAACGCAAGAAAGCCGACTGCGAATACAGCAGTTCGGAATCGGCGAACCATCTCGTGACCTCGACTAAAGTACGAGCGGACGCGTCCTGCGCCTCGACTATTTCGTTCAGGCGGCGGGCTGACCGTCGGAGGGTTGCGGAGCGGCCAAGTGCTTAAGCCCCGGCAGCCCGTCGATGCTGTATCGATTCTTTGTCGCTTGGTATTCGGCGATTCCCTCGGGGCCCTTGCGCTCACACCATGCGGCAAGCTGGGTGCGCTCGCCGACGTAATCGTACAGCGGAATGCCGTAGCCGCACGAGTCGGCGATCATTTCGACGTGCAGCACGATTATCGATCGCGCGCTGTCGTAATGCGGCAGCTGTGCGGCGTAGTGATTCCAGTCGTTATCAGCGGGCTCAATCGCCACGCCGCGGCCTCGTAGTCTCAAAATGCGCGGCGGTCCCTGGAAGGCGCAAAACATCAAGGTCAGGCGGCCATTTTCGCGGAGGTGAGCGACCGTCTCGATGCCGCTGCCGGTGAAATCGACGTAAGCGACCGTCTTCGGCCCCAGAATTCGGAGGCAGTCGAGCCCCTTGGGCGAGAGGTTGACGTGTCCCTCCGCCGCCAGCGGGGCAGTCGCGACGAAGAACATTTTCTGTTCGGCGATGAACGCGCGCAGCCGCTCGTTGAGTTCGGGAAAGAGACTGCCCATGAGTGCTTCGGTCCTCCTCGGCGGCAGGTCCTTTTCCCGGATGGTAGCAGGTCCCGGCCAATTGGGGGCAGCCTTGTACACAGGGGGGCGCGCCGGCGCCGATTGGGCGGTGGACCACCCTGCGGATACCTATAATGGGGCGGGAATGCGCTGAGTCAGTCGCGCCAGTGGGCGGGGAATCCGGATGGAACGCCGAGCCATCACCGTCGAGGGAATTGTCCAAGGCGTGGGGTTCCGCCCCTTCGTCTACGCGCTGGCGTCACGGCTTGAGCTCCGGGGATTCGTCAAGAATCAGTCCGGGCGCGTGCTGATCGAGGCGGAAGGAGGCCGGGCGGCGCTTGACCGCTTCGTTGCGGAGCTGCGCGAATCGCCTCCGCCGCTGGCGAGAATTGACGGGCTCTCGAGCGAGACGACCCCGGCCCGCGGCGACAAGAGCTTCCGCATCGAGCCGAGCGATCACGACGGCGGCACGCCGATCTTTATCTCGCCCGACGTGGCAACGTGCAGCGATTGCATGGCCGAACTGTTCGACCCGCAGGACCGGCACTATCACTACCCGTTCCTCAACTGCACGAACTGCGGGCCACGGCTGACGATCATTCAAGGGGCTCCCTACGACCGCGCGCGAACCACGATGGCCTCGTTCCCGATGTGCCCGGCCTGTTCCGCGGAATATCACGATCCGGCCGACCGGCGTTTCCATGCGCAGCCGGCCGCCTGCCCCTCATGCGGGCCGCGGCTGTGGCTTTGCCGGCCCAGCGGCGAGCCGATCGAAGTGTCCGATCCGCTTGCCGCCTTCGTCGACGCGCTCAGGCGGGGGCAGATCGGAGCGCTCAAGGGGCTCGGCGGATACCATCTCGCGTGCGATGCGGCGGACCAGAACGTCGTCGCCGAGTTACGACGCCGCAAAGGTCGCGACGAAAAACCGTTCGCCGTAATGGTGCCCGACTTGCAAACCGCCGACCGGATTTGCGAGATCGACGAGCAAGAACGGCACATCTTGCTGTCACCGCGGCGACCGATCGTGTTACTCAAAAAACGGGCCGCTTCGGTGGGGCATGCGGTTTGCGAGGCCGTAGCGCCACGGAACCCCCGGTTGGGAGTGATGCTTCCCTATACGCCGCTCCACTATTTGCTCTTCGAAAGACTCACAGGAAGTGCGCTCGTTATGACGAGCGGTAACCGGTCGGATGAGCCAATCGCCTATGAGGATGCGGACGTGTTCGAGCGGCTGGGAGAAATTGCGGACGTCTTTCTTGTGCACAACCGGCCGATTCATGTTCGCTGCGACGATTCGGTGACGCGCGTCGTCGACTCGCTCGAATCGCCGATCCGCCGTTCGCGCGGATACGCTCCGCTACCGGTGCCTCTGCCGATTGCCTGTTCTCGCCCCATTCTGGCTGTCGGCGGTCAGTTGAAAGGCGCATTTGCCCTCGGCCGCGCCCGGCAGGCGTTCTTGAGTCATCATCTGGGCGACCTCGACCATTGGGAGGCGTACCGGGCCTTTGTTCGCGACGTAGGTCTTTACGAGGAATTATTCGCCGTCACGCCCGAGCTGATCGTCCACGACCTCCATCCGGATTACGCGTCGACCAACTACGCCAGGGAGCGCGGAATGGCCGGCGACGTTCCTGTGCTCGCCGTGCAACACCATCACGCGCACATCGCCAGTTGCATGGCCGAGCATGGCCTCGTGGAGCCGGTCATCGGTGTTTCGTTCGACGGCACCGGTTACGGCATCGACGGCGCGATTTGGGGGGGCGAATTCCTCG
>DASPSM010000874.1:0-8603 GCA_035623955.1 Planctomycetaceae bacterium | reverse complement strand
TGCTGCCCATGGTTTACGGCTGGCTGAATGGGACCAACATGCCGACGGAGGTCGGCCTGCACGCCTACGCAGTCGGCTCCGGCGGCCTGGCCTACGTCTCGACGGCCGTCGTGCTCAACCTGCTGCTGGTCGTCGCTGCCTGGGGCCGCTACGCGGCCGAGACGACCGATCTGCTGTCGCGAACGACTGCCGCCAAGAGCGAAACGCAACCTGCCACGGCGAGCACGTCGGCCGGTTGATCCGCCGAATCATGAGCGAATTGGCCCAATCGATCGAGCAGATCTACGCCGCGTTTGCGGATGTGCCGAAGCCGCGAGTCATCGAGGGGTGTCCGTGCTGCATCGAGCGCAAACACGTCGACATCCTTTTGGCGACGCCGCTTCGCGAGATCCGCTCCGAGGACCTGTCGTCCTATGCGTTCTCTGCATTTCTGACCGTCGGGGGCGCTGCGGATTATCCTTATTTTCTGCCTCGGATTCTGGAACTTTCGGCAGCAGACGACTGGGAGATGCCTGATATCGAGGTAACTGGGCGAGCCATCCGTTCGTGTGATCCTGACTCGTGGCCCCCTGCGAAGAAGGAGGCGCTGCGGCGCTTCCTCTCGGCAGTCATTGCTGACGCGATTGAATCCAGTGCGTTTGAAAAACTCGATGGTTGGATGTGCGCCATCGCCAGAATGGGGCTCGAGGTGGCACCGCACCTTGAGCAGATCGAAAAAGTCGCAGCAGCCGTGTTGGCATATTTTGAATCTAACGCCGACTGTCTTCCTCAGAACAAGCTGTGCAATGCGTTCTGGGAACTGCCGAACGCTTCCCACGACGAGATCGTTCGCTGGTTCCACTCGGAGCGAATCCGTAGGATTCCGTTCGAAGCGCACGGTTATAGCCCGAAAGACAGCGGCTGACTCAGCCGGACGGCGGCAAGTAGAGCGCTCCGAATTTCGAAGAATGGTGGGCCTGCGGCCCGAAACGGGCGCTAGATCGCCCCTTCGCCCCGGTTCGACCACCAGGGCAAACTCACGCCGCCGTCGATGGAGAGTGTGGCGCCGGTCATGTATTCGGCGTCGTCGCTGAGGACGTAGGTGATCGCCTTGGCGATTTCTTCGGGGCGGCCGAGGCGTTTCCAGGGGAGGTTCTTGCCGCCGACGGCGAGTTGGTCTTCGGTGAAGAATTTGCGCTCGCCGGGCGTGTCGATCCAGCCGGGGTGCACGATGTTGACGCGGATGCGGTAGCCGACCAGCTCGATTGCCGCCGTGCGGGCCATGTGATCGATGGCGGCTTTCGCCATGTTGTAGGCCATCGCGGTGGGAATGGCGATCACCGCGTGGGGCGAGCTGACGACGACGATCGAGCCGCCGCGGCCCTGCTTCACCATTTGCTGGGCGCTCGCACGGACGCCGTAAAACGGGCCCCACATCGATACGTCGATCGTGCGGTGAAAACCCTCCATATTGGCTTCGAGCATCAGCTCGCGGTCGCTGTAAGCGGCATTGGAGACGAACAGGTCGAGGCTGCCTAGTTCGCTCGCCGTGCGGGCTACCGTCTGTTCGACGGCTTTTTGGTCGGCCACGTCGGCTTGAACGAGGAGGGCCTTGACGCCGGCAGCGCGGACCTGACGGGCGACCTCTTCAGCCTCTTCGGGATGCGAGCGGAAATTGATCGCCACGTTGGCCCCTTCGCGGGCCAGCTCGATCGCGCAGGCGCGGCCGATGCCCCGGGAGCCTCCCGTGACGAGCGCGTTTCGACCCTTGAACTTCATAGCTGCAACACCCTCAGCGGGAATCAAACGATGTGACACCGAGGGCCCCCTCACCCCCAGCCCCTCTCCCGCAAGGGGAGAGGGGAGATAGTGTCATTGTCGGCTCAAGCTTTACAGACGGCCGTTACGTGTAGTTCTTTCTCCCCTCGCCCCCCCTTGCGGGAGAGGGGCGGAGGGTGAGGGGCCGCTCGTATTCAGCGCATTCCGCGCCCCGTGGTCTGTACGATTTCGGGATCCGATTGGCTCGTGCCACGGCCAGGCCGAAAATATCTCATCGATTCCTTGACGACGACGCGCCGCGGAGCCATCCGCACGAGCAAGGTAATCAGGTAGTTCCGCCAGCCGGGGATATAGCACTGCTTGCGTTTTTCCAGCGCGCGGAGCGCACCGCGGGCGACCCGCTCCGCCGACTGCGAGGGGCGCCGCTTCAGCCAGCCGGGAACGCCGGCCACCTCGAACAGCTCGGTGCGGGTGGTGCCCGGGCAGACGGCCATCAGGGTCACGCCCCGGTCGCGGACCTCGGCCCAGAGCGCCTCGGTGAAATTCAGGATGTAGCTCTTGCTGGCCGCGTACGCGGCCATATAGGCCACGGGCTGAAAGGCGGCGACCGACGACACGTTAATGATCGCCCCGTGGCCGCGGGCCAGCATTCCGGGCAAAAAGCGATACGTCAACTCGGTGACGGTCATCACGTTAAGCCGCAGCATCTGCTCGATCCGCTCGGTGTCGGTCCGATCGACCTCGCCGACGACGGCAAAACCGGCGTTGTTCACGAGCAGTTCGATGGTCAGACCGCGCTGGGCGACCTGCTCGACCAGGACCGCCGCCTCTCGCGGATCGGAAAGATCGCTGGTGATGACCTCGCACCGGGCCCGGTGCCTGGCGTGCAGCTCGGCAGCCAGCTCGTTGAGGCGGTCGGTCCGCCGGGCCACCAGGACCAGGTGCATGCCCCGGGCCGCGAGCAGTCGAGCGAATTCGGCACCGATCCCCGATGAGGCGCCGGTGACGAGCGCCCAACGTTCGGCGTATTGATCCAGCAACGGACTCCCCCCGCGACCGAATCCCGTTCGGCGCAAAGAAATCGTAACAGATCGCACATCAAACCAAAACGAGCCGGCCACACGGCCTCGCAGGCCAAAACCGCCAAGGCGTGGCCGCGAGAAGGGTCCCGAATCCCTTGCACGCCCGCTTGATTCCCCTCTGGGGCACTGTCAAAATCAGCGTATTCCCGTCTCTCTCCCTCTTGGAAGCAACAACCAATGGCGTTTCTTGAAGGCAACACGATCGGCATCGACCTGGGAACCACGTATTCGGCGCTGGCTCAAGTGAATGCCGAGGGCAAGCCGGTGACGATCCATAACGCGGACGACAAGCCCATCACTCCGTCGGTCGTGCTCTTGGGCGAGGACGGGCACGTGCTCGTCGGCCCGTCGTTCGAGCGGATTTCGATCGAAGATCCCTCCCACATCGTCGAGGCCATCAAGCGGCAGATGGGGAACAAGGACTTCTACATCGTCTACCAGAACAAGCGGCTGACGCCCGAGTTCATCTCGGCCCTGATTCTGAAAAAGCTGAAGCAGGACTGCGAGAAGCGAATCGGGCCGATCGCCAACGCCGTCATCACGGTCCCCTATTACTTCAACGACGTTCGCCGCAAGGCGACGCAGGACGCCGGCCAGATCGCCGGGCTCAACGTCGTCGACATTTTGAACGAGCCGACGGCGGCCACTTTGGCCTACGCCTGGACCAAGGGGGAACTGGGGCGCAGCGACCTCAAGGCCAAGGAAAAAACGATTCTCGTCTACGACCTGGGGGGCGGCACGTTCGACGTGACCGTCGTCCGCTACACGCCGACCAACTTCCGCGTGCTGGCGACCGACGGCGACGTGATGCTGGGCGGTCTCGACTGGACGCAGCGGATCGTCGACCACGTCTGCGAGCAGTTCAAGCGCAAGTTCGGCGAAGATCCTCGCGAGAATCCCGAAACGCTGCGGGCCTTCATCCAGGAGTGCGAAGACGCGAAGCGGCAATTGAGCACCCGCTCGCAGGTGCCGATCAGCCTGTACTACAAGGGCAAGACCCTCACCGTTTCGCTGACTCGCAGCGACTTCGAGCGGATGACGGCCGACCTGTTGCAGCGCACGAAGGACACCAGCGAACTGGTGCTGCAGCAGGCCAAGGTCGATGCCCGCGAGCTGGACGACGTGATCATGGCCGGCGGCTCGACTTACATGCCGGTGGTGGAGCAGATGCTCAAGGAAGTCTGCAAGCGGCCGCCGTCGCGCGACATCATCCCCGAAGAGGCCGTCGCCCAAGGGGCCGCGATTCACGCGGCGATCCTCGAGGTTCGGGAGACGGGAGGTCGCGGCCGGCTGGGCAAGGCGGTCGTCGAACGACTGCGTTCGGTCAACACGACGGACGTCAATTCGCATTCGCTGGGGGTCAAGATCAGCGACCCGATGGATCCGAACCGCAAGAGCAACCACATCATGATTCCGCGGAACACGGCCATCCCTTACGAGGCCACGCAGCGGTTCGTGACGACGTCGCCCAACCAGCAGCGGGTCCACGTCTATGTGCTCGAGGGAGAGGTCGCCGATCCCGAGGCCTGCACGCAGATTGCCGAATTCCAGATCGTCGGACTGCCGCCGGGGCTGCCGGCTGGCTCGCCGGTCGACGTGACATACAGCTACGACACGAATGGACGCATTCAATGCCGGGCGGTCGAGTTGACCGGCCAAAAGGTCGCCAACATCGAGATCATCCGCAGCCAGGGATTGGACACCAAAGGTGTGGATTCGTTCCAGCAGATCGCCCAAAACTACCACGTCGAATAGCGGGCGGACGGATCCGTTCGATGCAGCCGCTGCGCCTGCGGCACGGGCCGCCGCGTGGGTCTGCCAACGATGACGACACTCGACGTCTACAAGGACTGGCTCGGCATCCCTGAGGGTGCCCGTCCGCCCAACCATTACGAGCTGTTGCGGCTCGTGAAATTCCAGGACGACCCGGAGAAGATCCGCGCCAACTACAAGAAGCTCAACGCGCACGTGCGGAAGTACGCCTCGGGGCAGTACTCGATCCGCTCGCAGGAGCTCTTGAACGAGCTGGCCAAGGCCATGCTCTGCCTGACCGATCCGGCCGCGAAGCGCGAGTACGACGAAAGCCTGGGGCGGGTCTTCACGGAGGAAAGCGGGTCCGCGGGCCCGCGATCGCTGGGCCGCATTCTCGAAGAGCGCGGCGTCATCACGCATCCGCAGGCGAAAGAGGCCGAGGACTTTGCCGAGGCCCGCGGCCTGACACTGCGCGACGCGGTCGTGCAGATGAAGTTCACCGACGCCACGACCGCGGCACAAGCTCTGGCGGAAGAACTGGGGCGATCGTTCATCGATCTGGCCGATGTGACGCCCGACGATGACGTTCTCGACCAGGTGCCGCGAAGCACGGTCAAGCGGCACTCGATCCTGCCCTTGTTCATCGACGACGACACGCTGCTCATCGCCTGCGTCAACGAGCCCGACCAGGAACTCGAGGACGAGCTGCGGCTGCGCTTCGAGCTGCCGATGCGCCCCGTGATCGCGACTCCGCTGGCGATCAACCAGGGAATCGCCAAGTACTATGCGGCGGGTCTTCGGGACGAAACGGCAGCCGACGCGGCGTTCAAAGCGAAGGGGGGCATAAAAGCGAAGGGCAAAGTCAGAAAGAAGCGCGTTCCGTTCAAAAAGCTGTCGCCCGAAGAGCAATACGAGCGCACGCAGTACGGCTACATCATTATGTGCTGGGGAGCGGTCGGGTCGGTGATCATCGACCAGTTCATTCTCAAGGGCCGGCTCATCCCCTGGGGCACGGGCAACTCCATCTTCAACAGCTTTCCCTTCGACCAGTTCCTCTTGAGCTTTTTTGTCCCCTGGCTCGTGATCTGGTGGGTCATCAAGGTCTACTGGAAGTAAAGTCTTCCTGGTTTGACCCGTCGGGGCGCGCGAGATCGAGCGGCTCGATGCCCGCACGCTCAACCGATTTTGCCTAAGCGGAACCGGTGCGCGCCGGCGCGGTCGGAGCCTCGAGCCCGCGGCAACAACCGGCGATCCGCACAATCCTTACAACCGATACCAATCGAACGGCTTTGCGGCGGCCCGGGCGGCTCGCCGACCGTTCTTTGTGATGCCGGCGAAAGGATTCGCGCGGATGAAAGGCCGATCGCTGCTCGTCGCGCCCTGGCGGGGCTTGCGCTTGGCGGGCGTGCGCGCGGCACTTTGCTCGGCGCTCGTGCTGTCTAGCGCCGCTCTCCTGGCCGATGACGCACCGCTGCTCGGCCCGCCGCCGGCTCCTGCGCCGCCCGCCGACCCGCCGGCAAGCGCTCCCCGGGTTCTTCCACCGCTGCCCGAGGGCCCACAGATGGTATCGCCCCCCGCGTCGGCCCCGGTGTCGGGGCGACCGGCAGGCCCGCTTGTGCCTGTGCCGCAAGTGGCACCGAGACCGGCAGCACAATCACCCCCAGTCAGTGGACCAGCGTTCGTCCGGCCGGCCGTGCCCGCCACGCCGATGCCGAATTCGACGGGCATACCCATGCTCGCCCCAAACGCAGCACCGATGCTCGGGCCCAACAACATGCAAATGATGGCTCCGAACGGCACATCGATGCTCGGCCCGAACATGCCGATGCCGAACCCCAGCGGCACGCAGGTGTTCGCTCCCAACGGCACGCCGATGTTCAATCCCAACGGTACGCCCATGCTGGCGCCGTATGGCGCGGCGCCTTACGGAGCGCCGACACTCAGTCCGAACGGCACGCCGATGCCCGGCCCCAATGGCATGCCTTTGCAAGGAAACAACGGCGTGCCGATAGTCGGCCCAAACGGCATGCCGATGCTCGACTCCAATGGCATGCCGATTCCCAACTCTGCTGGCGCGATGGGGACACCGAACGGCACACCGATCGTGGGGCCTAACGGCACGCTACTCAATCCCGATGGCACTCCGTATTCGGGCTCCTTGGCGCCGACCCCCGAGGGGTCCGGCCCGCCTCCCAATCCGGGGCCGCCGCGTCTGCGGATGTCGGAGGACAAAGACAAAATCAAAGAGGCCGATCCTCAACCGGTCGTCGAGGAAGGTGCAAAGCCCATCCCCGCGTCGCTCGTTTTCCGCACGCGCGACATCCTGCGGGCCGACGTGCTTCGCGGCAAGAACTACCGCATCGCCGAGTACGCGCCGCTCGTCGACTTCAATTTCCGCTTTGAGATCGAAACGCCCTGGGGCACGATTCCCGCGCACGGCCTGGCCATGCTCGACCTGCGCTTGCGCGAGCTATGTTCGCTCGAATACGCGTCGCGGATCGCCGACAAGAACCCGATGTTCACCGAAGGCTTCGCGCAGGCGGTCTGCAACACAGCCTGCGGAACCTATATCTTGGTCACCGACCCGATCGGCTCCGTCCGCCGCACCGGGCAAGTGCTCAAACGGTGGGCGCTCATCAAAAAGAGTCCGGGGGGCTGCAAAGCCAATTGCGAGGCCCGTCGCCGCCTCGCCTGCCTGGTTGGATGCGATCCCGAGACGCGCAACGAGCCTCTCGCCTGCCTTCTCGATGAAATGTCGATCAACGCAACCGGCGGCTGGCTGGCGGTTGAAATCGGCCTCGACTTTGGTCCGCCCGGCCTGGGCTTTCTCCCCTTCAACGCCCAGTTCAAGAAGATCATGGAGCACCGCTCCACGCTCGAGATCCAGGAGGACCTCAACACGGCCCTGATCGAGCTGGGAGTGCCCGAGGCCAGCCGCACGCGGTTCTTCTCCGCCCCCAGCTACACCACCACGCAACGGATGGCCTTTGTGTATTGGCTCCGTAAGTCGATCGGCATCGAGAACCTGTCCAGCCTGGTCGACGGCGCGGCCGACACCCGTAACGAGTCGGAGGCCATGGCTGCGATCCGCGAATTGCAGCTGATCGCCGACCTCCGCCACACGCAACCGCTGGCCCGCGTAACCTTCATCGGCGTGCCGGTGCTCACGCTCGATGACGGCTCGCAGATCATTGTCACGGTCGCCGACTACCTGGTCGACACGCCGCGGACTGCCCAGATGATCGCCGCCTACCGCGAGAAGTTTCCGCACGTCACCACGAAACTGGCGACGCTGGGACGCGTCTCGGCCGGGGCGCAGAAGCAATTCACGGCCGCCGGCATCGAAGTCATCCGCCACAAGCTCGGCCAGGCCGAGCCAGCCAAAGACGCCACGCGAACGGCGTCAGCCAAACCGGGCGCTCAGGCCCCGCCGTCAGAACCGTCGTCGACCGACGCGTCGACTCCGTCCCCATCGGCAGGCCGTTCTTAGAGCCTGCCACAAAATGGATCAGGCCGGGGTTCCTATCATTTCAATCTGGCCGTCGTTGGCTTCCGCCCTCCAAGGTCAGACAACTTGGCAAATTGGGGTGGCCGCGGATGTCGGAAAGAAGGCGCAGTCGCGGCGAGAGAGGATGCTTCGAACAGGTGCTCGGGCCATCGGAAATCCACACTCGATGCCCGTGTCCGCCAAATCACTGGACGGGGCTGCGAAGCGGGCCGATTAACGAATAAACGAACGGTAGCTTAGGGGAGGTCGTTACGGTTTCGCAACACTCGGGTGGGCAGCTGGCGCTGCCCGAACACGTTGGCGTAGCCGGGTTTGCCATCGTTTCGTAGAGTCTCCGCCACAGCCGGGGCTTATGCCATCCTGCTTTCGGTTGTCTCGCACTGTCTCGCGGCGTTCGAGCGCGCCGAGTGCGCCGCTGCAAATCGTAATTCTCTCAACGGTCAAATCCTGGATCGGGCTCCATGCGGCGCTCCCAATCTCTCCACGAAACGTCGGTCGGGCTC
>DASPSM010000781.1:0-7024 GCA_035623955.1 Planctomycetaceae bacterium | reverse complement strand
AGCAGGCCGGTTTCGACTCGATTGTGGCGGTCGGCCCACGAGCCGCCTTGCCCCATGCCCGGCCGACGTCCGCTCGCATCGGCGATGCCGGTTTTGTGCTGGTGGACTGGGGAGCGCGAAATTCGGCGGGCTATCACAGTGACTTGACGCGGATGATAGTGACCGGTACGATCTCGCCCAAACTTGAGAAGCTATATAGGGTTGTGTTGCAGGCTCAGCGCCGCGGGATCGAAGCGGTGCGCCCGGGGGCCTTGGGGGGAGAGGTTGACTCGGCTGCCCGCAACGCAATCGGCCAGGCGGGCTTTGGAAAGAATTTTGGCCACGGGCTGGGGCACGGGATTGGCTTGGAGATTCATGAGGGCCCGCGGGTGACGCAGAACTCGAAAGCTGAACTGAAACCCGGAATGGTCATCACCATCGAACCGGGAGTCTACCTGCCCGGTTGGGGAGGCATTCGTATCGAAGACGACGTGCTTGTCACGCGCACGGGACACGAAGTCCTGACGTCGCTGCCGCGGGATCTGGAAGCGGCCGCGTGAGTTCGCCGTCGCCCAGTCCGTCCCGTTTCGCACGCCCCGGGGATCCGCCAGATCCCGGCCAGACACGGCTGCCTGTCCAGGGGCGCAAAGTTTCAGCCGAAGCAGAGACAGACGGTCGCTCGCATGTCTGACGCCGACAAACCGCAAGACGCGCCGTTCGACTTCGACAAGCTGGTGCAGCTTGTCAAGCTGATGGAGACGCACGGACTGACCGAAGTCAGCCTGCGGCGCGGCGACCAGAAGTGGACTTTGCGGCGCGGATTGGACCCCAGCGCGCTGGCTCTGCACGGCGCCGAGGCGGTGCGCCAACCTTCGGTTGCCACGCGCCCGCCCGACGCAGCCGAGTCTCAGCCGGTCACGCCGCCGGCTGACGGCACGATCACAATCAATAGTCCCACAGTGGGCACGTTTTATTCCGCGGCATCACCCGACGACAGCCCCTTTGTGTCGATTGGCTCGAGGGTGAATCCCGAAACGGTGGTCTGCATCGTCGAGGCGATGAAAGTGTTCAACCAAATCCCGGCCGAGGTCAGCGGGACGATCGTCGAAGTTCTGGTGAAGAACGGCGATTCGGTCGAGTTTGGCCAGCCGCTGTTCCGTGTCCGCCCGGGCTAGGGCCACATGAGAACTCCACTGGCTTCTGCGCCGTTCCCAAGCACCCCGCTTGGGAACGCCTGTTTGCGAAGAACCGCATTGCAACGACCGACGGTCGAAAAATAGCAGCGAAATCACGACGTGACCGGACCTGCGCCGGTCGCGAGGGGCAAAATGTTCCAACGCATCCTGGTGGCCAATCGCGGCGAAATCGCACTGCGAATCATTCGCGCGTGCCGCGAAATGGGCATCCAAACCGTGGCTGTCTTCAGCGAGGCCGACCGTGGCGCGCACTACCTGTCGTTGGCCGACGAGGCTTATTGCATTGGCCGCGGCCCCTCCAACGAGAGCTACCTGCTGATTAACCGCATCATCAGCGCGGCGGAGATCGGCAACGTGCAGGCGATTCACCCCGGTTATGGATTCCTCGCGGAGAACGCGCATTTCGCCGAAGTTTGCCGCAGCTGCAACATCGAGTTCATCGGCCCGCGGCACGAGGCGATGGCCCTTTTGGGCGACAAGGTGAGCGCTCGCAAGGTGGCGATCGAAGCCAAAGTCCCCGTCGTCCCCGGCAGCGAAGGCCTGGTCTCCAACGAGCAGGAGGCGCTGGCGATCGCGGCCCGCATCGGCTACCCCGTACTCATCAAAGCCACGGCCGGTGGGGGCGGCAAGGGGATGCGCGTCGCCATGAACGACATCTCGCTCAAAGGGGGAATGAAGGCGGCCGCCGCTGAGGCCGAAAAATCGTTCAAAAACCCCGGCGTCTACATCGAGAAGTACATCGAGCGGCCGCGCCACATCGAAGTGCAAATTCTGGCCGACAATCACGGCAACGTGCTGCATTTGTGGGAGCGCGACTGCTCGACGCAGCGCCGCCATCAGAAGCTGATCGAAGAGAGCCCCGCCCCGGCGCTTCCGACGGCTGTGCGCGAGGATATCTGCCGCGCGGCGGTCCGTCTGGTCAAAGCGGCCGGATATACGAACGCGGGAACGTGCGAGTTCATCGTCGACGCGCAGAATCGCTTCTATTTCATCGAAGTCAACGCCCGAATTCAGGTCGAGCATCCCGTCACGGAGCAGGTGACCGGTCTCGATCTCATCCAGCAGCAAATCCGGATTGCCGACGGACAGCCGCTGAACCTCAAGCAGCGCAACGTCCTCTGCCGCGGGTCGGCGATCGAGGTGCGCATCAATGCGGAGGATCCGGAAAATGGATTCCGCGGATGCCCGGGGCGCATCAGCAAGTGGCGCGCGCCGGGCGGACCCGGCGTTCGCCTCGACACGCACGCTCACGAAGGCTACACAATCGGGCCTTATTATGATTCACTCATAGGTAAGTTGATCGTGCACCGGGACTCTCGCGCTGAAGCCCTGGCGTGCCTGCGTCGAGCGCTTGACGAATTCGCGGTCGAGGGAATCAAGACCACCATCCCGCTGTTGCGAAAAATCGTCAGCCACTCGGCGTTCCTCGCCGGTGAGGTCGACACCACCTTCATCGAAAGGACCTGGGCGCCATGAAAGCGGGGGTCTTGACGGGCGGCGGCGACTGCCCCGGCCTCAATGCCGTAATCCGGGCCATCGTCCGCACGATTCACAACGGCGGCGGCGAAACTCTCGGGTTACTCGAAGGCTGGCGCGGCGCCATCGAAGGCAACTGCGTCGCCCTCGCGCCCGAGTACACCGACGGATTGATCGACCGCGGCGGAACGATCCTCGGCTCGTCGCGCACCAACCCGTACAAACGAATCGAAGACGTCGAACGAGTCGAGCAGACGTTCAAGCGGCTGGAACTGGACTGCCTGATCGCCATCGGCGGCGACGACACGCTCGGCGTCGCGAGCAAGCTCTTCAACGACCGCAGGCTGGCGACCGTCGGCGTGCCGAAGACAATCGACAACGACCTGAGCTCGACCGACGTGACCTTCGGTTTCGACACGGCGATCAACATCAACATGGAGGCCATCGATCGCCTCAAGACGACCGCCGAATCGCACCGGCGAATCATGGTCATCGAAACCATGGGCCGACACGCCGGCTGGATCGCCTGCTATTCGGGAATGGCGTCGGCGGCGGACTACATTCTCGTGCCGGAGACCGAGGTGAATATTGACGGGATGTGCGACCTCCTCAAGAAACGCCGGGCTGCGGGCAAACCCTACGGCATTGTCGTCGTCAGCGAAGGGGCGCGTCTGCCGGACGAGGCGAAATTCGTGACGCGGGCCGCGGAAATCGACGAGTTTGGCCACGTCAGGCTCGGAGGCATTGGCGAGATCATCGCGGAGCTCATCGAGAAACGAACCGGCATCGAGACCCGCGTCGTCACGCTGGGTCACTTGCAGCGCGGCGGAACGCCCAGCGCCTACGATCGAGTGCTCGGCACGCGGCTGGGCATCCACGCGGCCCGGCTCGCGCTGCGAAAGGAGTACGGCCGAATGGTCGCGTTGCGCGGCACCAAGATCGTCAGCGTGCTGCTCTCCGAGGCGGTCGGCACGATGCGGACTCTCGATCCCGACTTTCTCAACGAGGCCGAAGAGTTCTTTCGCTGACGGGCACTGCGGGGCCCGGGCTGCCAGGCAGGCGATGCGAATCTCGGCCGCGCGGCAATTTGCCTCTTCTACCGACGCAAGGCTCCGTGCGCTCCAGCCCCTTCGCCCAGCAGCGCCTGCGTAAAAGTTCCTGACCGTGGGACTTCCTGCAGGCTGTTGTGATCGGCGAAGCACTGTTGAATGTTCGTGAATTCGTGCTCGGCTTCGAGGAACGCGTCGACCACGTCGGGATCGAACTGCACGCCGCGCGACTCGATGATAATGGCCCGCGCCAGGTCGTGGACGAGCGTGTTCTGATAGATTCGCCGCGACGTGAGCGCGTCGTACACGTCGGCCAGTGCCACGATGCGGCCGCACAGGGGGATGTCGTCGCCCGCGAGTCCCCGGGGGTAGCCGCTCCCGTCGTAGCGCTCGTGATGGGTCCAGACGATCTCGCCCGCCATCCGCAGAAATTCGGCGTCCGGCTGGACTTCGGCCGCTGCCTCGAGCGTCTCGGCCCCCAGGCGCACGTGGAGTTTCATCGCTTGAAACTCCCCATCGGTCAACGGTCCGGACTTGAGCAACACCGAATCGGGAATACCGACCTTGCCGATGTCGTGCAGCGGGCTGGTGCGGTAGATCA
This sequence comes from Planctomycetaceae bacterium, assembly GCA_035623955.1. GTDB lineage: Bacteria > Planctomycetota > Planctomycetia > Planctomycetales > Planctomycetaceae > DASPSM01. Next base: position 2,723 of record DASPSM010000781.1, on the reverse strand, counting down.
AGTTGATGTAGTCGGCGTCGATCACGTTTCGATATTTCGGATGGTGCGACAGCCGCTCGGCCAACACGCGACAGTACTCGCGCATCCGCTCGAGATGGGCCCCCGTCTCGGCACTTCGCGACTCGGCCAGCTTGGCGAGCGTGAAGATTGTCACGTCACAGCTTTCCATCGACAGCAACCGCATCCCGGAGCGAACGCGCAAGCAAAGCTCCGAGGGATGAAACGGCTTGCTGATGAAGTCATCCGCGCCGGAGTCGAGCCCCTCGACGACGTTGTGCGCCCCTTCGCGCGAGGTCACCAGGATCACATAAACGTAGCTGGAACTCTGCCGCTCGCGGATTTTGCGGCAGAGCTCGATGCCGTTCATGTTGGGCATTTCCCAGTCGGTGATCACCACGCGGAACACACCGGTCCGCAACGTCGCGAGCGCTTCGCACCCGTCGCGGGCCGTACTGACCTCGTAGCCGGCGCTTGCAATCGTGGCGCTCAGGAGTTCGAGGGCAATTTCGTCATCGTCGACGATGAGGACGCGCACTCGGGTCTCCGACGAAAAATTCCGGACCGCCGCCTCGGCGAGGGGCCTTCGAATCCGACCGACACTGATCTCGCGTGATGGGAAGAGAGAGCCGGCTAGCGTTTTGCCGGCTCTTCCGCTTTGGCCGGTGCAATCGTTAAAAGCGGTCTGCCTGCACCGGTCCAGCCTGCCTGAGATGGGGGCGCAAAAATGTCTAAAACTCTACGTCGAGGCGACCAAAGGTCAACCGGAATCGGCGGGCCCGATCGACTTTGTCGGCACAGTCCTACCGCGGGGGCCCTAGGCCGAGACTCGACTGCACGGATCGGGCAATAACCAGCTCCTCATCCGTGGGGATCACGCGAACGCTGACGGCCGATTGATCGACAGAGATTACGGCGGCGCCGTGCTGATTGCGCGCCTCGTCCAGGTGGATGCCGAGGAATCCCAGCCCCTCGCAGATCCGGGAGCGAATCGGGGGAGAGTTTTCCCCGATGCCCCCGCTGAAGACCAAGAGATCGAGCCCGCCGAGTGCCGCCGAGAAAGCCCCGATCCATTTCTTGGCCTGATAGCAAAACAGGCCGATCGCGTCGGCTGCGCGCGGATCCTCTTTCTCACGCTCCAGCAAATCGCGCATGTCGGGCGACGTTTCGGAAACTCCGAGCAGTCCGGATTGGCTGTTGACCAGCTCGTCGATCGCATCGGCTGCGAGGCCCTGCGAGCGCATCAGGTACACCAGCAATCCCGGATCGATGTCGCCGCAGCGCGTCGCCATCACGAGGCCCGCCGCCGGCGTGAAGGCCATCGTCGTGTCCACCGGCCGAGCGTCGCGTACGGCAGCCATGCTGGCGCCGGAGCCAAGGTGCGCGAGAATGAGCCGGCCGCGCGCGGCGTCCTTGCCAGCCAAGCGCTCCACCTCGCCCATCAGAAAGGAATAAGAAAGTCCGTGAAAGCCGTAGCGCCGCACGCCCTGCGCTTCCAAGCGGCGCGGAACCGGCAACAGCTGCGAACAACGGGGCAAGTCGTGGTGGAATGCCGTGTCGAAGCAGAGGACCTGCGGCACGCCTGGCAGATGCTTCGCGAACGCTTCGACCAGGTCGATTTCGGCGGGCAGATGCTTGGGATCGAGCGGGCTGAGTCGCTTTAACTCGGCGATTGTTTCCGGCGTGGCGAACTCCGGATGGGCGTACTTGGGACCGCCGTGAACGATCCGGTGCCCGACCGCGCAAATCGATTTGAGCCCTGCACGAGAGTCGAGCCACTGCATCAACGGGTCGATGGCGGCTTCGCTGGTCTGAGCCGAGATGGGTTGCCGCTGCCAGGCCCCATCCCCCGTTGCTCGCCACGCGATCGATGCATCGGCCTGGCCGATGCGATCGACGGTCCCCTTCAGGCGGCGGGTCGGTTCCGCGCCTGTTTCAAACAGGGCGAATTTGATGGTTGCTGAACCCGCGTTGATCGTGAGCACATGAAGTGGCATCGATCACTCCGTCGAATCGGCGGCTGGCGATCAATGGGCTGGCAACAGCGTTTGCGGCGTCGCGTGGGCTCGCGGCGTCGAGACTCATTTTAAGAGGGCGAAGGCGCGCTCGCGATGCGCAAAGTCAAAAGACGCCCGACGACATCTTCGCCGGGCGTCCTTTGAAACTTGAAGTCGAGTGTCCCACGGATCGCACTAGGGCGACGCCGGCGCAGGAAAAGTTGCGGGCGGTTGTCGGAGTGTAAACATGACCAAGCGTCCTCCGAGCTGACCCGATGATTCTTGGGGGTAAACAAGGGGGTAGTCCTGCAAAGGCCGTACCGCGCCAGCGCCGACCCGAAAGCTGAATCCTGAACGAGCCCAAGTCCGATCCAAAAAAATTGCGGCCCATTCGGGCCGATACCCGGCATATCCCGCTCTAGATGACACGCGGGACAGAGTTTGTACGTGAATTGCCACGCTCCCTTGGGGGCAACGCGGCTTCGATGATCGCCGCTGAACCGAAGGATGGTCGAAGTGACCGGCGCGGACTTAGCGCATCGCGCCTGAAAAGGGATGAGCCAGCAGGTGTGCCAGTGTTCGCAGGTGGTGTCGCATGTCGCCTTGTGCATGGGCGACCCCCTCGCCGGGTTCGGGCGGAACGCTTTTGGCGTTCGATGCGCCGTGCCGCGTGGAATCGGACGTCGGATGCCAGCGGACTTCGATGTACTCTGCCCCAAGCAATAAAAC
>DASPSM010000845.1:0-4420 GCA_035623955.1 Planctomycetaceae bacterium | reverse complement strand
ACTGCGCATCGGCAAGAGGCTGAATGAACACGGACCCCTCGAAGAACCGGATGCTTTCCTCGAATGGGAGCAGGACGGTCAGTATTTTCATTATCTCACCAAATGGGTGCACGCCCTCTATCGCGCAGGACGGGAGTTGAGTGAGCCCCTCTATCAACGTTGGGCGGCCGAACTGGCGGTGAGCGCCCAAAGGGCGTTTACGTACGAGATTTCCCCAGGTGGTCTGAAGAGAATGGTCTGGAAAATGAGCATCGACCTCAGCCGGCCCTTGGTTCCTTCGATGGGGCAACACGATCCGCTCGATGGATTGATCGCATGCCTGGAGCTACAGATCGATGACCCGCACGAGCCGGGAAACGATGCGGATGTGGCACCCGCCGTGGCCGAACTGAGCAAGATGTGTGAAAGATCGCGCTTGGTCACTGAAGACACACTCGGAATCGGCGGACTGCTGGATGCAGCGGCACGGTTGGCCCAGATGGTTTTCCTTCGAGGTATCGAGTATCGCCGACTGTTGCGTCAATTATTCGTTGCCGCCGACTTGAGCTTGCAAGCCTTCGACCGTACGCCGCTCTTTAGCGGATTCGCGGAGCGCCGGTTGGCATTTCGGGAACTCGGCCTCTCGATCGGCATTCGCGGCCTGGAGGCCATTCGGGGCCCGGTCGAGCCGGATCGCGAATTGACCGCGATCATTGTCAGTCTGCTGCAAAGCCAGCCCCTCGCCGCGGCGATTGAAGACTTTTGGTGCGATCCAGCCCACCGCCTCACTCAGACGTGGCTCGAACACCGCGACATCAACACCGTGATGCTCGCGACGAGCCTCGCGCCCGACGGCTATCTCACACTGTGACCTTGGCCATCGAACCGGAGCGTTTGGCAGGCCGAGCCCCACGCAGCAGCTTGCGAAAAGCCTGCAGCGGCCGCGTATTGACGATGTCAAGTTTCTCGAGACCGGCACGCCTGGCCTGGTTGATGCCAAACTCCATGAAGCCGAGCTCCTCGACCGAATGAGCGTCGGTGCTCACCACGAATTGCACACCTTTTTTCTTCGCCTCGGCGATGGCGACTTCGTCGAGATCGAGGCGGACCGGCTGAGCGTTGATTTCCATCAAGCAGCCGGTCTCGGCGGCAGCGGTGAACACGGCTTGGAGGTCGAACTGGTAGCCAGGCCGTTTCCCAATCAAACGCCCGGTCGGGTGGCCGATCGCCGCCACGTGAGGGTTCTCAATCGCATTCAGTAAGCGGCGCGTGATTCTTTCGGGTGACTGATTCTGGCCATAGTGAATCGATGCGACGACCCAGTCCGCTTCCTGCAAGACGCTGTCGGGCAGATCCAGGGAGCCGTCCTCCAGGATATCGAGCTCGACTCCCTTGAGGATGGTGATCCCAGGGTTCCGCTTGGCCAGCCTGTCGATTCGTTTCCATTGCTGACGGAGCAGCCGAGCGTCCAAGCCGCGCGCCATCGTGACGCGTCGCGAGTGATCGGTTATTGCAACGTACGAATAGCCGCGGCGCTTCGCGGCAAGGACCATATCCTCGAGAGACGCCCGACCGTCAGTGTCGGTCGTGTGGACGTGCAGATCGCCTTTGATGTCTTCGGGACGAACCAGGTCGGGCAGCTGTGGCGCCTCTGCCAACTCGACTTCACCCCGATCTTCACGCAATTCCGGCGGAATCCACGGAAGCCCGATGGCTCGATAGACCTCGACTTCCGTTTTGCCGGCGATCCGGCGCGAGCCACGAAAGACACCGTACTCGTTCACCTTCAAGCCCCGGTCCTGCGCACGGCGACGAATGTGAATGCTATGGGCTTTGCTGCCGGTGAAGTATTGCAGCGCCGCTCCGAATGAGACGTCGGGCACCACGCGCAGGTCAACTTGCAAGCCGGTTTTCAGGCGCACGGTCATCCGCGTTCCGCCGTGCGCGAGCACTTCGGCGACTTCCTCGAAACTGGCCAGCCGATCCATGACCTGCGATGTGCTTTTGCAAGCAACGACGATGTCGAGATCGCCGACCGTTTCTTTTCGACGCCGATAGCTCCCCGCAACTTCGAGCTGCCCGACCCCCGAGGCACCACGCAGATGGTTCGTCAATGCCTCGGCATAGACCTTCGCCTCGGACCAGAGAATACGCTTGCCCGTCTGCTTGAGCTGCTGCAGTGACTTGATGATCGCTTGCTCAGTTTTTTCCCCGAAGCCTTTCAGGGCCTTGATCCGATGGCTCTCGGCGGCCTTGCGCAGCTCATCGAGTGAGGCGATGCCGAGGTTTTTGTAGAGCGTCGAGGCTCGTTTCGGTCCGAGACCCGGCAGGGACAGAAGCGCGCGCAAGCCGGGCGGCACTTTGGCCGCGAGCTCGGATCTGAGCGAGAGTTCGCCTGTGTCGACGATTTCGCGAATTTTGCCAGCAAGATCCTTCCCGATTCCCGGGTAGTCGTCGAGTCGACGATCAGGGTCGTGCACGATATCGGCAACCCGTTCGCCCAGATCGCTGACGACCTGGGCGGCGCGGCGATAAGCCCGGATGCGAAAGGGATTCTCTGACTGAATCTCGAGGAGGTCAGCCACCTCTTCAAAGATTTGGGCCACCTGTGGGTTTTCCATCTGGTGATCCATTGCTCAAAGCACGCCGACCTGGTGCAGCCACTAGCTACGGGCTTGGCTTAATCGCAAGTCGCGGACCAACGCCACCGCAACCTCGATGTTCGCAGGACTGTCGAGATTCCTCGTGACATGTGATTGGAAGCCGGCGGCCCAATCGCTAGGAACTGTGCGGTTCTGTCTCACTCTCGCTGCCGAAAGGTCGAAAACGCACGGTCCGCGACCGCATGATGCGGAACGTGACGAACCGGTGAAGGCGCAAGAACCTGCAAGTGCTCCACGGCCAAGATGTGAACGTATCTTGGTTAAATCAGTCGCTTGGCGCGTCAGTTGCAAACGTTGATCGAGCGGAGAGCACGCAATGAGCCTTAAGCGCCTCGATATCTTTCACTGCCAGAAGTGCGGTCGCACGGCCTATTGGCCCCATGCCGCTGATCCACCTATGTGCTGTGGCGAGCCGATGGCGTGTGCAGCGCCCAACGTCGCTGAAGAATCCGCCCAGTCCGTGGCCGGCGCAAGACCTTCAGCAATTCGAGGGGAGGGTCGGAATGCTTTCAGCGAAATCGAGCACGTGGTCCTTGAAGAGGTGAGCGAGTTCTCAAAATGGTGTCACGGCGTCGTTGAAGATGACGGATCAAAATACTCAGAGTTCGCGCATCGCTTGCAATCCCTACGCGAGCTCATGCTCGATCGTTTTGATGCTGCCGAGCATGCGAGCGACTTGGCGAAAATCACGACGCTGGAGCCACGCCTGATTCCCGACGTGGCGCGGCTGCGACAGCAACACCTGGATCTTCTTGAGCGTCTCGATCTTCTGATTCACGACCTACTTCAAGGCGAGCAGAGTTTTAGAGGCTGGGGCGAAGTGTGTGACCGATTCGATTCGTTCGCCTCGGACTGCCGAAAGCATGAGCAGGCTGAAGTCGACCTGGTTCAGGCTGCGGTGGAAGAGGATTTAGGAACAGCTGACTAGAGTTTCGTTAGTAACCATCTGGCCGTTTGCAGAAGGGACGATTGATCATGCAACCCCGAAAATCCGAGTGGTTACACCTCTTCAACGAGCTTCTTGCCAAGGGCTTTCCGACCGCCGCGGCTGGCTTGTGGCTCGACGTGCTTAACCGAAAACTTTATTGGGTAGACCCGCCGGAAAGCCCTTCCGCCGGCCCCCAATGGGCCGAGGCTTTGACAGAGAACGTCGATCAGGCCCTTGAAGCTGCAAGCGAGTTCCTCGGGCAGGCAGCCGCAAAGATCAACCAGATTGCGCTCAATCGGGAAGCCGAGACTTGGCGGGTGGGGCAGACTGCGCTCGAACAAATCCGCAAAGGGTGCGTCGACGTCGTTCGCACGCGACGAGGATCACGTCCGGGTGAGCGAGCTAAGGCCCTGGCCGAAGCCCTCGGCGATCCGGAATGCGAACTTATCAAGAATCACCTGTCGGAGGTCGAGTTCGCGCAATTCCGTCGTGACTTGGCCATTGCCAGGAAAGCCTAGTCTGCCCCACTTTTCAGGCATTCCCGCAAAGCGACCTTTGCGCGCCGGGTCAGCAAAAACGCATTTTGAGCTATGCCCAACTCTCACCTCCGAAAAGCCTTGCGCTTCAAGATTTGAGCGAACAAATCTCCCTTGCCTTCGTAGAAGTAATGGAGGGAGCCAAGAGAGGTGTCCAGGGAACGGGAGAGAGGGCTGTGCGGGGTCCGCCACCCCGGCAGCGGATTGAGGTCTTTGAAAGGAGGTAGGGCAGGTGAGAGCTATTCGGTCGGGCAGTTCAGCCCCGCAACCGGGGGCGGGATTCGTGGCGTGGCGAAGGGCTGAACCACAAGAAG
>DASPSM010000833.1:0-6318 GCA_035623955.1 Planctomycetaceae bacterium | reverse complement strand
CAGCCCGCGATTCTCGCCGCTGGTGTTGCCGCTGACGTGCGGCATCCTGGTTGGGCTGTTCGCGATTCAACGTCGCGGCACGGGGAACATCGGCAAGCTATTTGGACCGATCATGACGGTCTGGTTCATCACACTGGGCGTTCTCGGGGTGCATCACATCCTTCAACGGCCGGAAATCCTGGGCGCCCTTTCGCCGCACCATGGGCTGAGTTTCTTCCTGCGTCATGGCATTCACGGCATGTTGATCCTGGGCTCGGTCGTCCTCGCGGTCACGGGTGGCGAAGCGCTGTATGCGGATATGGGGCACTTCGGGGTGCGGCCGATTCGTCTGGCATGGTCCGCTTTCGTGCTTCCCGCGCTGGCTCTGTGTTATCTCGGGCAAGTAGCGCTCGTCCTCCGGAACCGCGAGGCGATCGACAACCCGTTCTATTCCATGGTGCCGGCCGGAGCGCCGACCTTTCTGTTGATCTTGCTCTCGAGTGCCGCCACGGTGATCGCGTCGCAGGCCCTGATCTCCGGCGCCTTTTCGTTGACGCGGCAGGCGATGCTGTTGGGCTATCTGCCGCGGATGACGATCAAGCACACGGCCTATCACACCGAGGGGCAGATCTATATTCCGGAAGTCAACATGATGCTGGCGATCGGCTGCCTGGCGCTCGTGTTGACGTTTCGCGAGTCGGTGAAGCTCGCTGCCGCCTACGGGATCGCGGTGACGGGGACGATGGCGATCACCTCGATCCTCTATTACATCGTGACCCGCCACACGTGGGGCTGGAGTCGCTGGCAAGCCGGCGCGCTGCTAGCGGTGTTCTTGAGCTTCGACATTCCGTTCCTGTTGGCCAACCTGTTTAAGTTCTTCGATGGCGGGTACGTGCCGATGTTGATCGGTGCGGCGCTGATTGCCGGCATGCTGATTTGGAGTCGCGGCCGAACCGCGCTCATGGAAAGTTACGCCCGTCGCTACGCGACCTGCGACACGATCCGGGCGCTCTTGGACCGGGTGATTGCAACGCGCGTTCCGGGGACGGCCATTTTCCTCTCACGGAGCCCCGACCACGTCCCGCCGATTCTCGTCCATCATGCCGAGCGCAGCCGTTCGCTCCACGAGAACGTCATCCTGCTGACCGTCGAGCAATCGACGGCCCCGATTGTTCGCGACGAGTGTCGCTGGCGGATGACCGACCTGGGTGACGGATTCTTCCGGCTGATCATCTCGTTCGGCTATATGGAGGAGCCCCTCTTAGTGCCGGCGCTGGAGGCGGCGGCGCGTGCGGAAGGCATCCCATTCGACGCGGCCGACACCACCTACTACGTCGGGCACGAGACGATCGTGGTTAAGGACGAATTGACGCTTAACCGCATCCCCGAGGCGATCTTCTCGTACCTGAACCGCAACGCCGTCCACGAGGAGAAACGCTTCGGAATGCCGCTGGCCCAAGTGGTTGAAATCGGAGCTCAGATCGATATCTGAAAGGGATGCCTCATGTTCCGCATCACAACTGCGTTCGCCGCGATGCTCGCGTTTGGCTGCGTCGGGTCGATTGCAGCGGCCGAGCGGAAGCCGAACATTCTTGTGCTCCTGGCGGACGATCTTGGCTACGCCGACGTCGGGTTCCAGGGTTGCAAGGACATCCCGACGCCCCACATCGATGCGCTGGCCCACGGGGGTGTTCGCTGCACCAGTGGTTATGTCTCAGGACCGTACTGCAGCCCGACGCGCGCGGGACTCTTAACCGGGCGGTATCAGCAGCGGTTCGGGCACGAATTCAATCCGGGCCCGCGGGGTGAGCCGTTTGGGGGCGACTCGTCGATCGGCCTGCCCCTCTCGGAGACGACTTTCGCCGATCGCCTGCGGGCCGCTGGCTATGCGACCGGAGCCGTCGGCAAGTGGCATCTCGGAGTCGCGCCGAAGTTTAATCCACTGCAGCGCGGCTTCGACGAATACTTTGGGTTCCTCGGCGGGGCGCATGTCTATGCGCCCGGAATGACGGACATCGTCTTCCCCGGCATCCAAAGGCGGCCCGCGGAGCGCGTTGCGCCGATTCTGCGCGGCACCGCGCCGGTCAACGAAAGGGAATATCTCACCGATGCATTCGCCCGCGAGGCGATCTCGTTCATCGACCGTCACCAGAAGCAGCCGTTCTTCCTCTACCTGGCCTTCAATGCCGTCCACACGCCGATGAATGCCACCGATAACCGGCTCAAACAATTCGAGTCGGTTACCGATCCGATGCGGCGGACGTATTGCGCGATGACCTTGGCGCTCGATGAGGCGATCGGCAAAGTGATCGACAAGCTGCGCAGCACCGATCTCGAAAACGACACGCTGATCTTTTTTTGCAGCGACAACGGCGGGCCGACCGTACCGCGCGCGGCGCTCAACGCGTCGCGCAACACGCCGCTGCGGGGCTCGAAAGTTTCCACGCTGGAAGGGGGCATCCGCGTGCCGTTCGTCGTCTCGTGGAAAGGCAAGCTCCCGCCGGGACAAGTCTACGACCAGCCGGTGATCCAACTCGACTTCCTGCGCACGGCGCTCGCGGCGGCGGGCGTCGAGGCCCAGCCGGAGTGGAAGCTCGACGGCGTGAATCTGATCCCCTACTTCACAGGTGAAGCGGCGGGAGTCCCGCACGAGGCCGTCTATTGGCGTTTGGGCCCGCAGATGGCGATCCGCAAAGGGGATTGGAAGCTGGTCAAGTATTCCTACGAGTTCGCCGCCGAGAAACCTCCGCGGGCCGATGCCCTCATTTCCCCGCCGCGGCTCTATAACCTGTCGCAAGACATCGGCGAGCAGCATGACCGTGCGGGGGCTCAGCTGGACAAGGTGAACGAACTCCAAAGACTGTGGGACGAGTGGGACAAAACGCTGGCCGCGCCGCTCTGGCCACAGCAGTCGAGCGCGCCGCGGCAATGAGAAAGGCCGAGAGCGTCATGCCGGTTTCAACAGTTCCACGCAGCACGACGGCGCGCTCGCCGCTCTTCTGGATTGTGCTCGCTTCGCTTGCTGGCGGATGCGGCCCAACATGGCTTCGGACCGATACCGGAATTCCTAACGCGCTTGGCGGCGAGGGCGTGCTCAAAAAAGCTGGTGCGCTGCAGGGAATCAGCGTGTTATCCGGTGGCGGCGCCAGCACGACTGCGGAGAGCTCAGGCGTGGACCATGAGTTTGAAGTAACGATCGCGTCGGGGACTCGGACTCAATTGCTTGCCGCGCTGCGGACCGAAGTGAATTCGCAAATCGTAGGGTGCGGAGCCACGATTTGTGGAACCGGCCAATCGGGTTCCGGCGATGATAATTTGACGGCGTTGTCGTACGACTATCGCAGCGGTCGCAATCGGGGCATCGTGCGAGTCCATTCCTTTGTCGGCACGAATGGTAAGATTAGGATCGTGCTGATCGCTTACGAGCATGGAGCGTGACCAACCTTGCCGAATTCTCTCGATCCCCTCATCCTCGATCTCCTCGAATGGATCGGTCCCGAGCCGAGGCCCTACTCGGAAGTCCTTGAGGCCTGGCGCACGTCTTGCCCGAGGCTGACCGTCTGGGAGGAAGCCCACGAGCGCGGCTTCGTCGAGCGCCGAAACGCCGATGGACGAGGCGCGTCGGTTTGCGTCACGGCCCTTGGTCGCGAGTTCCTGGCCGCGAGGCGCGGGGCGCGGGTTACTTCGCCGCGAGATTGAAGGTGAACCCGAACGGGTCGCGGATGTAGCAGCGAGGGAGGGCGGGATCTTCCTCCACAACCGTGCAATGGGCCGCCAGCAGCTGTCGCTTGGCCGCTTGGACATCGGGCACAAGCAATTCGAACACCGGCGCGTGTTCGGGGCCTTTTTCCACGTAGAGCCGAAAGGCCCCCGTTTCAAACCCGACTATTGTCGCGTCCTCGTAGGCGACCGGCAGGCCCAGGATTGAGCCGTAAAAGTTAACCGCATCGGACCATTTCTGGGTGCGAAGAATGACCTCGCGCGTTGATTGGAATGATGAAGCCATTGCGATCTCGCTGGGTGTTAGGCTCTTGGATTCGGTCCGAGGACCGCACGGGTCCGAATTTGCGGCGAGCGGCCCGACGCATTCATTGCAATAGGGGCGCCTGGCAGCGGTCTCGTCAACAGTTCGCTATGAGTTCCCTCAAACGAGGGGACCGCGATCACACTCGTGTTTGAATCGTCTTCCACTATCAGCCCGTTGGCCGCGGCACCAGCGTCATGTACGATGGTCGATGCCGCGGCCGCGATCAACACATAGAACACGTCTCAAGTCGACTGCCTGAGCGCGCGGTCGGTTTTTCATCCGTCTCTGCATGCCGGCAAAACCCACACAATTCGATTGGCTTCTGGGCCTGGGCGGCGCTGTCTGCGGCGCTCTCGTCGGATATTTCGGGTTCTTTCTGCTTACCCGCCTGGGATTTTATGGATTGATCCTCCCGGGAGCGCTCTTGGGTATTGGGTGCGCTCTCTGGGCGCAAGTCGAACGAGCTCGGAATCGCCTGCGGCTTGCTCGCTCTGTTGGCGGGGATCATCACCGATTGGCTGTTTGAACCATTCATCAAGGACGACAGCTTTGCCTATTTCGTTACGCACCTGCAGGACTTGGACAGGATTACGCTGATCGAAATCGCGGGAGGGGTCCTGTTCGGTTTCTGGTTCGGCCGAGGCCGAGAGGGGGGCGTTTGGCCGCGGGCTGCGAAACTTGCCAACGCTTCGACCGCGCGCAACATGAACGAAATGAGAGCGACGGCGAGCGCGCACATGCGCCGCGACATGGAAGCCGGACGGAAATGGGTCTGCCAATGTCCCGATTGTCGCGAGATCCGCACGTTGATCGGCGTTGATAAGACGCTCGAAGTGCGGCCCCTCGTCCGAAAAATCCTGCGTCTCGAGGAACAGCTCGAGGGAATGCCGGACGGCCCCGAGATGCGGGCCGTTCTCGACGAGTACCTGAAGGCCTACGACGAACTCGCAGAAGTGATGGCGAGGTAGCAAACGCCGCAACCGCTGAATGACGCAATCGTCTGCGGCCGCAGAGCAGTTCTCAAACGATCGAGCGAGCGGGCGCTCGCCAGCCGCCCAGGGGCGCCGAGTTGGGCACCCCTGCGCGACCGACGGCGGCAATTCGAATCCTCCGAAAGCTACGGCTCGTTCATCTTGAGTGATGCGGCAAAGACTTTCTCGATCTGAGCGTGCACCTGTTCGAGGTGAGCGCGGTCATAGTCGTCGAGCTCGGTTTTGTCCCTGTCGAGGGCCAGCGCGACGCGTCGATCGATGTCCTTCAGATGGTGGCGGGCCAGCGCGCGGGCGTCGGCGGGGACGGGGGAGCCGAAATCATCGTCGAACAGGTAGAAAATGAAGAATCCGGAGAAGTCGTTGTTGGGCCCGAGCACCAGCCGCCCCAGCCGCTTCGAGTAATCGCGCTGCAGGTTGCGGCGGAGCGTGGAGATCTTCACCTTCTTCTTGTCGCTCTTCTGAGGCTCGGTTTTGTGCTTCTCGTCTTTCTTGCCGTCCGCAGGCTTCGCCGCCGGATGATCTTGCGCGACGGCTTTGCCGCCGGGCAATTCGCTGAAAATCGAATCGGTGAGGGCATCGAAGACTTCGGGCAGCTTGAGTGTTTCTTCCTCCTTCCCTGAGTGCAACTCCGCATTCTGGATCGCCTTCATCGAGCGCGCATTGAGAAAGCGCGAGAGCACGGTCCGCTGGATCGAGAGGACCCGGTCCTGAATGTTGAACTCGTAGTTCGAGAAGAAGAAATCATCGCGAAACTGCTCCGGAGCCAGCCGTTTCAGCAGTTCCGGCGAGAACTGGAACGCCCGGTCGGAGAGAATCTCCTCCTGCAAGAGCTTGATCGCCTTGCGTTGCTTGGCCGCCGGAATCGGCTCGAAGGGGAGCTTGGCATCCGGCTCGCCGCGGTGGGCACGGGCCGTGTATTCGCCGCCGATGTAGCGGCTGGCCAGATACGCGGCTGATCCGATCTGACCCAAGAGCCTTGCGAACGACTGGCGAGCGCGCTGCCAGCCTTCTCCTTTGGCCACCACACGGTCCTGCAGCTTCTCGAGCGAGTCCTTCAAAAGCTGCACGCGGGCCTCCGCGAACTCCAGCGGGTCGCCCAGATCGTAGGCGTTGATCCGCGGATCGGGGTTCATGTACATGTCTTCGTCGGTCCCGTAAATGTGGTCCGGGGCCGACGACCTGGCGGCAATCTTCGACAGCTCTTCGGCTTCGTTGCCCATGATCGGTTTGTAGGCGTATTCGATCGCCCAGTAGTCGTAAGGGCCGATCGTGTCGGAGAAATAGTCGCCTTGTTTTTCGCCCTTGGGGGCGAAGTTCGCG
>DASPSM010000828.1:0-4578 GCA_035623955.1 Planctomycetaceae bacterium | reverse complement strand
GAGGGGCGTCGAGATCGCGAAGATCAGGTGCACGTAAAGCACGTTGCGGACGAAATCGAAGCTCTCGATTGCCATGTCGGGACGGGCATTCTTGACGATGTTCTCCCATCCCTGGTGAACACGGATGTCGACCTCGAAAGCGGCGACCGCCAACAGCAGCACGCTCGCCAGCGTCAGTTGCAGCCGGCGATGCCAGGCATATTGCCGGCGAAACTTGACGAGATAGATGCTCAGAGCCAAGGCCGGGACCAGCAACACGAGCGCGCAGACCACGACGTCGAGCATGAACGTCGCGTGGTAGCCGAGAAAGCCCTGGGACATGATCGGTCTGTAGCAGATGCTACCAAGCGTTCCAAGGGGATTTGGCACAGTTTGCGCGAAGAGCGCAGGCGGAATGAAGCTTTTATTCGCCTTCGCTTGGGCAGCGTCGGCTTCGGAAGGCCGAATCCGCCGCGGCGGACCGCCGAGCCGTTTTTGCGACGGAAACCCGGCTCAGCCGGAGCTTCGCCCTCCCCCGAGGCGCGTTCCTGGTTTAGCCGAATTCTGGCCGGCGGCGCCGGAGCTGGTCCTTGAGCCGGGCGACGATGCTCGAGTGCATCTGGCTCACGCGGGACTCCGAAAGTCCCAGCGTGTTGCCGATCTCCTTCATCGTCAGCTCTTCGTAGTAGTAGAGGATGATGATCAAGCGCTCGTTGCGGTTGAGCCCTTTGGTGACGAGCTTCATCAAGTCGCGCTTCTGGATGCCGCGGGTCGGGTCCTCGCCTTTGCTGTCTTCGAGGATGTCGACTTCGCGGACGTCCTTGTAGCTGTCGGTCTCGTACCACTTTTTGTTCAGGCTGACGAGGTTGACGGCGCTCGCCTCGCTCTTGAGCTTTTCGTATTCGGGAAGTGGAATCCGCAGGCGCGCGGCCATTTCGGAGTCGGAAGGTGGCCGGCCAAACTCGGCTTCCGCCTCTTTGCGCGCCGACTCGAGCTTGCTGGCCTTGCTGCGGACCAGCCGCGGCACCCAATCCATCGTCCGCAATTCGTCGAGCATCGCGCCGCGGATGCGCGGCACGCAATAGGTCTCGAATTTGACCCCGCGACCCAGATCGAAGGCGTCGATCGCGTCCATCAGGCCGAAGACACCGGCCGAGATGAGATCGTTGAGGTCGACGCCCTCGGGCAGCTTGGCCCAAACCCGCTCGGCGTTATAGCGGACCAGCGGAAGATATCGCTCGATGAGGATATTGCGCAGCTCTTGGTTGGATTGGTCTTGTTTGTAAGACTTCCAAATCTCGGCTACGTCTTCCGTGACCCGTGTTGCCATCTCATCCTCCGTGCAGAAAACTCACCGGCTCAAGCTGGCCGAGGCGTGGCTGCAGATTCGAGTGCTGTTTCCATGTGCCGCGCAAGGTCGCTCTTGACGTTTTCCTCGACGATTCGTCGCGCAGCTTCGCCCAGAACCAAACCCAAGAGGTAGAACGCCCCCAGCGAGACCAATGCGGTTTGCATCGTTGCGAAGAAGTCGGCTCCGCAAAAAAGCCCGCGCAAAATCGCCGTGGCAAATGCGATCAGAGCCAGGCGTTTGCCGAATTGCGTAGCCACCAGGTTGACCCGCCGGATGTACGAGGGGATGCGGGGAGGGCGCGCCGTCGACGGCGCGTCCGCGCGGGAACGCAGATTCCCGTACATCCTTTATCGGCCGGGCGACCGTGATCATTCAGAAATCTTTCGCAAATTTTGCAGATGAATAATTCGGCAGAATCGGCAGGGTCGGCGGGAACTACGCAACCTCCAAGAGTTGACCGGTATGCATGCGGGGAAAGAGCGAGCCACGCGTTGGCTGCGCCTTGAAGAACTGCACGAGTCGCTGGGCGAGCTGCCCCACCGCTTGGGAAGCGGGGCAATCGGGCCTTCCAATCACGAAGGGACAACGGAGCGAAACGGCCGCGGCAACCTCGGGGTCGTGCGGAATCCAGCCCGCCGAGCCGACGTCGACTCGCAGGAAGGCGCGGGCCGTCTCTCGAATCCGCTCGGCAATGGCTGTGGCGTGCTCCGGCGAAGCCGACTGGTTGATCAGGACTTCGAGCGTCGGCACGCCACTGCCGGAGAGCGCTTTGATCGTCGCGTAGGCGTCGGCAATCGCCGTCGGTTCGGGCGTCGCGACGACGAGCACGAGCTCGCACGCCTCGAGGAACTGCCGCACGGCGCGGTGGATGCCGGCCGCCGTGTCGATCACGAGGAAATCGTGACTCTGCTCGAACTCGGCCAGCTGCCTGGCGACGTCGGCTTGGGCCGGCTCGGGCCAGTCGGCCATCTCGGCCAGGCCGCTGGCGCCTGGAATCACCTGCACGCCCGCCGGGCCTTCGAGCACGATCTCGCCGAGATTCCGCGCGCCGGTGACGACGTGCGACAGGTTCCAGTAGCCGTTGAGTCCGCACATCAGATCGAGGTTGCCAAGGCCCAGGTTGGCGTCGAACAGTGCGGTGCGGGCATCGAGCTGCGCAAGCGCGATGGCGAGGTTGAGCGCGAGGCTCGATTTGCCGACGCCCCCTTTGCCGCTGGTCACCGCGATCGAACGAGCGCGCGGCGCGCTGGAGGTTGCGGCCACGGCATCAAACCGCTCTGCCTGCATGCGTTCCATCAAGCCGCGAAGGGCCTGCGCCTGGTCGCCTCGCGGGCGTGAATTGCGGTTGATCATCTCGCGGCCCTTTCCTGTCCGAGGATCAACCGCGCGATGCGGCGCGGATGGGCCGGCTCGATGTCGTCGGGAACAGCCTGTCCGGCGGTGAGATAGCTGATCGGCAGGTCGACGCGCCGCGAAAGCGACAGAACTGCGCCCATTCCGGACGCCTCGTCGAGCTTGGTGAGGATCACGGCCGTGGTGCCGGCCGCTTTGAATTTGTCCGCGGCCGCTTCCAGACTTTGCCGGCTCGACGTCATGCTCAACACCAGATGCACTTCGTCGACATGCGCTTCGGCCAAGAGCGATTTGAGCTCCTGGATCTGCAACTCGTCCTTGGGGCTGCGTCCGGCCGTGTCGATCAGCACCAGATCAAGTCCCGCCAACTCGTCGAGGGCCCGCCGCATCTCGAGCGGATTCGTCACGACCTTCATCGGCAGGTCGATGATCTCGGCGTAGGTCCGCAGTTGTTCAACGGCCGCGACGCGGTAAGTGTCGACGGTCACCAGGCCCAGCTTGATGCTGCTGCGCAGACGAAAGTTGGCGGCGAGCTTGGCGATCGTGGTCGTCTTGCCGACGCCGGTGGCTCCGACCAGAGCGACGACGCGGCGGCGACCGGGCTTGAGTGCGATCGGTTCACTGCAACGGACCTCCGACTCGACGAGCGCCCCCAGAAGCGTGCGGGCCGCGTCGGCGTCGGCCAGTTGGGCCGGCGTGGCCGCCCGCTTGAGCTTGTAGATCAGGTCACGAGCGACGTCGTCTTCGACCTCCGCGTCGATCAATTCGGTGAAGACCTGGAACAGCTCGGCCGGCACCTGATCATTGCGAACCTGGTTGGCCCGACCCATGTCATGCAGCATCTTTTGAATCGAATCGAGTCGTCGGCTGAGGGCCGCCGTCGGGTCGGGCTCTTCGCCGAACGTCGGGCCGCTGCCGATCGGGCGACCGGTAAAGCGGTTGAGCCGCGCCGACGGTTCCTGCCTGGCGAACGGCCGCTGTATCTCGGCAGATTCAGCAGCCGGAGCAGCCGTTTGAGTCCGCTTGACTGGCGAAGGAGCGGGACGACTTGGCGCAAAACGGGCGAGCGCTGCTGAGCGTGTCAGCAGTTCTTCGAGGGACTCGGTCGGCTCGGACGTCAGATCGAGTCGCGAGCCAACGGGCGTTGGCGTGACTGCTTTGGAGACGGGGCGAGTCGCCGGCTTGGGCGGAGCGGCCGATTTGGACGCAGGAACCGATTTCGACGCTGGAGCCGGGCGCGATTCTTTGCGGGGTTTGCGCTCCTCCCGCGGTCCCACATCGAGCGTGAGGCTGGCCGTGATCTCGACTTCTTCCAGCGGCTTCCGCCAGGGCAGCAGCCGGCGACGCGCCACCTGCCGCGTGTGCAGGATCACGGCATCGGCCCCCAGTTCTTCGCGGACGAGATCGAGCGCCTCGCGCATCGATGCGGCTCGAAAAGTTCGCACGTCAGCCATCGGTTTCTTGCTCCCGTCGCGCCTCGAATGCGGCCCGGATCCAAAACGCGAAAGGCGGCGCCTTGCGTCGTGGACGGTTTAGGGATCGAACGAATTGTTTGGGGAACGAATTGTCGTGAAGGAATGCGTTACGCGGCCGTCGCCAGGGCCCCTTCGAGGGCATCGACGCTCACCTGCCCCGAAGATTCGACCTCGGTGTCGCGGGTGATCTCATTGAGGCTGACGACGGCCAGTTTCGGCAGGGTCGAGGAAGTGATTTGCTTGAGTCCGGCTCGCACCTGGGGACTGCACAGCACGATCGGCGTGCGGCCCAGCGAGACCAGATGTTTCAGCTCGTTGGCCACCGCGCGGGTAACGGCCTCGGAGACTTGTGGAGAGAGCTTGATGACCAGCCCGCGATCGGTGTAGTCGAAGCCGGCGGCCAGGACGTCTTCCAGCGCG
>DASPSM010000800.1:0-5055 GCA_035623955.1 Planctomycetaceae bacterium | reverse complement strand
CCGCCGCAACGCTCGTAGGCTGCGCGTCGCACCAGATTGAACGCCCCCATTCCCAGGTAGGACATCCGGAGGGGCGTTCGCACGAGCCACGGCTGCGCGCCGATGCACAGCAGCACGAAAAAATAGGCGTGCAGCACTTTTTCAAAGAAGCCGCCGCACTCCAAATGCGGCGCGAGCGTAACGTGATCGAGCCCGCGCCCCTCGCACAGCCGCACGGCTTTGCGCAAGATGTCGGGGGCGAAAAAGACGTCGGCGTCGGTGAACAGCAAGTACTGTCCCGTCGCGCGGAGGGCCGCCTGGTGCATGGCGTGGCTCTTTCCCAGCCAGCCGTCGGGCAGCGAATCGACGTGCAGGACCGAGAGTCGCGGATCCTCGGTCGCCAGCCGATCAAGAATGGAGCCTGTCGCGTCCTGCGAGCGGTCATCCACGGCAATCAACTCAAAATCGGGATAATCGACTGCCAGCTTCGAGCGCATGGCGGCCTCGATCTTGGCGGCCTCGTCCCGCGCGGGAACGATGATCGAGACTTTGGGCCACGCGACCGGGGGCGGGAGCGCCGCGACCGCTGAATCGAGCGGTCTCCAGAGCAGGCTGACGAGCGACGGCGCGACGCCCGCCATCCAAAACGCAAAAACCAACCACCCGCAGACGAGAATCAACAGCGACATGCGGAGCATCTTCGAGTGCCGATCGCGCGATTGTCAATCGGCTGGCAATTTACCCCGTTCCCCTGATTCACTCGTGGCGCAGCGCCGCGACCGGGTCGACCATCGCCGCGCGTCGCGCCGGATAAACGGCTGCCAGCGTGGTCGTTACCACCGCAAATCCGATCACCGAGAGGCAGAGCCACGTCGGAAAAACGAAGAGCGCCTCTTTGAGCTCAATCTTGATGTCGCGATGCACCATTGCCCGGACCCAAGCATCGCCCGGATAGGCGCTCGCGATCGCCAGAGCCAATCCGATCCCGCCTCCCACCAGTCCGATCAACGCTCCCTCGACCACGAAGACGAGCTGCAGTTGGCCATTACTGGCCCCGACCGCTTTCATGATGCCGATTTCGCGCATTCGCTCGAGCACGCTCATCAGCATGGTGTTGGCGATTCCCATCGCGGCCACAAGCAACGCGACCGCCGCGATACACGTCATTCCGGCGAAAATGAGGAGATACATCAATCGCTCGTGCTTGATGCCCTCCATGAATGCGAAGGCCGACAGCCCCATCTTGTGAATGTCAGCCAACACCGGTTCGACGTTGGCATCGCGATCGACCAGAACGTTGGCCATCTCGACACCCCGCATGTACTTTTCGCTGGCCGTGAACAAGTCTGTCGCCGTGCCGTAAGGGAGAATCAGGTCGCCCTCAGCCCGCATGGGATCCCAGGGCCGCTCCTCGTCCGAGTTCTGCCCGCGCGTCACCCCCACAATAGTGAACTCGCGTGACAGCGGTGGCTCGGCCTTGCGCGGCACTCCGGCGAAGGCTTTCCGTAAGACCTCAATCTGGCTTGCGGACAAGTGCAGCTGATTGAGCACGGCTGGCAATTCCTGTTTCACCTTCTGAAGTGCGCCCTCCTCATCGCGGCTCAACTCGTCGCCATCGGGTTTGAACAAGGCCATCGCAAGGCCGGGCTGCACCTCCTGAGAGCGGAATTCGAGCGTGAGTTTCTTGCCGACGACGCCGTTGACGTCGGCATCGTCGACGACTCCGAGGCGATAGAGCAAGTACTCCGAAATGACGACCGCCTGCTCGCTTGGCGACTCGAAATAACGCCCCGCGATCAGGCGCTCGCGCTCGGACGAGTCGTCAACTCGAGACGCGCCGATTCCGACGGACTGGGATTTCTTTCCGAGAATCGCGTAGGCCGGTTGCCACGTTTGCGGCACGACGGCCTCGACGTGTGGCAGGTGCGCGAGCTGGTCGAGCCGCTCGCGAGTCAAAGGCGTGGGCGTCGCGGCCATGTTGCGACGACGTTGCGCGATGACGGCGCGGAGTCGCTCGCGACGGTCTTCACTCATTTGGCCCTTTACATTCACCTTTTTTGCGTCCGCTTTGGGATCGCCCCATTGCGGCTGGATCCGAATTTCGCGCAGGACGTCGCTTTTGTGTGTTTCCCGCTCGAACGTGTCCTGCACTCCCTGACCGACTGAGAGGCTTGCTGCCAGGACAAACGTGCCGAAGACAACGCCGAGCGTCGTCAGTACGGTGCGCAACTTTTGCTGCCACATGGCGGCCAGCGGCAGGCTCAACAAATCGGCAAAGCGCACGCGACGCTCCTCTCCCGACAACTCAGGAAGTCAACTGACCGTCTTTCAGCCGAATCACGCGATCGGTGCAGGTGCCGGCGAGCTCTTCGTCGTGGGTGACCAGGATCAGAGTCGCGCCGCTCTTTCGGATGTGATCGGTGATCAGGTCCATGACATCGCGCGCCGTCTTACTGTCGAGATTGCCGGTCGGCTCGTCGGCCAGCAGGACTTCAGGCTGGTTCACGAGCGCGCGGGCAATCGCCACGCGTTGATTCTCTCCGCCGCTGAGTTGCGCCGGCCGGTGGTCGAGGCGTTCGGCGAGACCGACTGCTTCGAGTGCTCGCCGGGCCTCGGCTCGCCGCTGAGGTCGCGACAATCCCGTGAAAATCATGGGCAGCTCGACGTTTTGCAGAGCGGTCCGGGACGGGACGAGATTAAACGACTGGAAGATCAGGCCGACCGCGGACGAACGAAATCGGGCCAATCCGCGGCTCGAGAGGCGGCCGAGCTCGTGCCCCGCGACTTCCAGCCCTCCCTGCGTGGGTCGATCGACGCCTCCGAGCAGATTGAGCAGGGTCGATTTCCCCGAACCCGATTTCCCCAAAAGTGCGATCCGTTCGCCGCGCTGCACCTCGAGCGAGACGCCGCGCAAGGCATAGACTGCCGCATGGGCCTTGCCGTAGGCCTTCGTCAATTCGACGGTGCGGACCGCTACGGAAGAATCGGCACGAGCCGAGGGTGGGGGTCCAAACAGAGGTCAGCCCTTCGAGCCAGGCAGCGACGCACCGGATTGGAACGATCGCGCTGTCGCGACGCGAGTCCAACTGGACAGACAGTCATTGCCGCCAAATTTGTCTCATCCAAGATTCGCCGACGACTGCCGATTTCGCAAGTCGGCACGTCACGGAACGGCGACTGTCCTAATCACTGGGGATTGGCCGTCCGATCGCAATCGGCGCGGTGTGCAACATGCCTGTTCTCGATTTCCACCGATAACCGATGGGCCGCCCCTGATTGTCCACGTCGATCCACAGAGTTCCCTGCCCGATGCCGGATCGGCCGGCGTTGGCGCGCTCATCTTGCGCGTGGCCGTGGAGGGTGGAATCGTAGATTCGCACACGCAATCGCTGGTCCGTTTCGGCAACCGGCTTTTCGGCAAGCAGCACAACGTGGCCCGTGTTGTCGCCGGGCACATGATCCGGCTTGACCCACGCGACCACATCCCCGGGAAGGGCCTCGGCCAACCGCTCGATGTGCTTCCAGCCACGAGCGCAGGGACCTTGCTTGGGCGCAAAGGCCGCGTAAAAGTCTTCCGCCAGCGGCCGTTTATGCGTCGTGCGGATCGATGCGAGCTGCTTGGGCGCCTTATCTCGCAAGAGCACCACGATGAACCCCGAGCAATCGACCTCGCAGATTCCGCGCTGTTGATCGATATGCGTCTTGTGGCTGTATTGCGTATTTGGATACGCGGCGATCATTCGCCGGGCGTCTGCCGTCAACAGCTCAGGCAGCGACGCCGCTGTCACCCCGCCGTCGTCGGCGCGCGGCGTCCCTCGGCAGGCAACCAGCAGCCAGACGACAATCAACACCAAGCCGAATTTAACGGTGCTCGTTTTCATTGCACGCATTCGCGGATTGAACCGTCGGACATTGTCAGCTCATCCGAGCAGCGCGTTGATCTCCTTGGTCGGAGCCGCGTCGTCGTTGAATTGAAACGTCCCTTTTTCGCGCATCTCTCGAGCGGCCCGCAGAAACGCGCCGAGGGCGGCACGAGCCAGAGCGCTTCCCACGGTGATCCGTTTGACCCCCATCGCGGCCAGTTGCGCCACGCTGAGGTTAATCCTCGGCATTCCCATCAAAATGTTGACCGGTCGATCGACCGAGCGGACCAGTGTGGAAATCTCCTCGGGACTCTTGATCGCCGGAGCATACAGAACGTCGGCGCCCGCCTCCTGATAGGCCTGCAGGCGGCGGATCGTGTCGGCCAAATCGGGGCGCTGATGCAGATAGTTTTCGCAGCGAGCGGTCAGGGCAAATGGAAAGGGCAGGCCCCGAGCCGCCTCGGCCGCCGCGCGAATGCGTTCTGCCGCCAGCGAATGATCATAAATCGAGCTGACCGGGGGACCGGTCGAATCCTCGATCGAGCCTCCCGCCAGCCCCGTTTCGGCCGCCAGGCGGATCGTCTCTGCCGCAGTCTCCGGATCGTCGCCGAAGCCATTCTCCAAGTCGGCGCTCACGGGGACCGACGTTGCCGCCACCAGCGTTCGGCAGTGCTCGAGCGCTGCTTCGCGACCCACATGGTAGTCGAGACGCCCCTGCGAAAAAGCGAATCCCGAACTGGTCGTCGCCAGGGCCTCGAATCCGAGCCGTTCCAGCATTCGGGCCGTTCCCACGTCCCAGGGATTCGGCATTACGAACAATCCCGGCCGCTCGTGCAACTTGCGGAACGCGTGGCCTTTTTCGGAAGTTGCCGGCATCGTTGTGATCTCCCTCGCTGACACTGTGTTGCGGACTCGCCAGTTCGCGCTAGGCGCGAGTCGCCATGTCCGGCTCTTCGCGGGTGATGAACTCGATCAAAGCCGGGCGGCCCTCCCGTGTCGCAGTGATGCCGCGACTGATCGCAGGACCGACGTCGACGGGTCGCTCGATCCGCTCGGAGACCGCGCCGAGGCTGCGGGCGACCTCGGAATAGTTTCCGGAGGTGAACTTGGTTCGGTACCTGACCGTGGCCAACGGGATGTGTTTTTCATAGTTGCCCATGGCCGAGTTGTTGAGCACCAGGGTGAGAATCGGGATCTGCTCGCGGACGGCCGT
>DASPSM010000768.1:0-4972 GCA_035623955.1 Planctomycetaceae bacterium | reverse complement strand
GAAGACGGGCCCACGCACCAGCCGGTCGAGCACCTTGCCTCGTTGCGGGCGATCCCCGGCTTGATCACGCTGCGTCCGGCCGACGCGGCCGAAGTCGTCGAGGCTTGGAAGTTCATCATGCAGCGGCAGCACGAGCCGGTCGCTTTGATCCTTTCGCGGCAGGCCCTGCCGACGCTCGACCGGATGAAGTACGCCTCGGCCGAAGGGGTCGCGCGCGGGGCGTACGTGCTGGCCGACGCGGCCGGCGGCAATCCGCAGGTGCTGCTGTTGGCGACGGGAAGCGAGGTGTCGCTGGCGATCGACGGCTACGAAAAACTGAAGGCCGAGGGGATTCGTGCCCGAGTTGTCAGCATGCCCTCCTGGGAGGTGTTCGAATATCACTGCAAGCACAATCCGAGCTATCGCGAAACCGTGTTGCCGTCTCGCGTCACTGCCCGCGTTTCGATCGAGCAAGCCAGCACGCTCGGCTGGAGCTGTTACGTCGGAATGGACGGGGCGACGATCGGGATGCAAACCTTTGGCGCCTCGGCCCCGCTGAAAGCCCTTTTGACGAAGTACGGCTTCACGCCCGACGCGGTGGTTGCGGCGGCGAAAGATCAAATCCGCAAAGCGTCGACCAGGTGATCCGTTAGCCGCCTCCAGGTCGAGGAAATCGCAAATGCCTCGAAAGCCGAAGAGCGACGACGAGCCTGCGCCGCAGTCCCCGATTAAAAAATCTTCAGCAGCTGCGGACGGTCGGCGCACGTCGGCAGAGGCGCAGCGGAAAGCGCGAGTTGCCGCGGCCCTCGCGCAGTATGAGTGCGGGCCGGTTCGCTTTTCCGGCGACGAGAACGCCTCCTACGAACGGCACTTGGTTTTCGACTACGTCGTCACGCCCGAAGAGGCCAATCCCCGGCAGCGATTCGAAGCCGTCGCCCGCTCGCTCCGCGATTTGCTTTCGTAGCGCTGGATCAAGACGGACCGGACCTACGACCTGGCCAACCCGAAACGGGTTTACTACCTCTCGATGGAGTTCTTGATCGGCCGGTCGCTCACTAACAACATCCACAATCTGCTCGTCGAGCCGATCGCGCAGGAAGCCATGCAACGCGAGCACCTCAAGCTGATCGATCTTGCCGCGAGCGAGCCCGACGCCGGCTTGGGCAACGGCGGGTTGGGGCGACTGGCCGCCTGCTATCTCGATTCGCTGGCGACTCTGCAGATTCCGGCGATCGGCTACGGCCTGCGGTACGAGTACGGCATCTTCCGGCAGGAGATCAAGGACGGTTTTCAGGTCGAAAGCCCCGACAACTGGCTGCGCCAGCCCGACCCGTGGGAAGTTCCCCGCCCGGCCGAGCAGGTTGAGGTCTCGGTGAGCGCCAAGGTGCGAGTCCAGAACGGAGTCGCGCACATCACAGGCGACAGCCCCCATTCGCTGTTTGGCATCCCGTACGACCGGCCGATCGTCGGTTACGGTGGCAAGACGATCAACACGCTGCGGCTCTGGGAAGCTGCGGCCCCCGATTACTTCGATCTGAGCGAGTTCGATCGGGGAGACTTCTTCGGCGCCGTGCACGACAAGGTGGCGGCCGAGAGCCTCACGCGCGTTTTGTATCCGGACGATTCGACGTCGGCCGGCCGGCGCCTGCGGTTTGCGCAGGAGTATTTTCTGGTCGCCGCGTCGCTGGCCGACATCGTGCGCCGGTTTCGTCGCTCCAACAGCGACTGGCGCGCGCTGCCCGACAAGGTCGCCATCCAGCTCAACGACACGCATCCGTCGCTCGCGGTCGCCGAGCTGATGCGGATCCTGCTCGATGACGCCAAATTGGGCTGGCTGGAGGCTTGGGACCTGACGGTGCGGACCCTCGCCTACACCAACCACACGCTCCTGCCCGAGGCGCTGGAAAAATGGCCGGTCGAGCTGTTCGAGCTGATCATCCCCCGGCATCTGGAAATCATCTACGAGATCAACCGCCGCTTCTTGGACGACGTCCGCGCCCGCTACTCCAACGATGACGACCGCGTCCGGCGGATGAGCCTGATCGAAGAAACTCCGGTGCGCGACGTTCGCATGGCCCATCTGGCGATTCTCGGCAGCCACAGCACCAACGGCGTCGCGGCGCTCCACTCCGCGCTCCTGCGCACGCAGACGGTCCGCGACTTTGCCGAGATGTTTCCCGAGCGATTCAACAACAAGACCAACGGTGTCACGCCGCGCCGCTGGCTCGAGATGGCCAATCCGCCGCTGTCGGCTCTCATCAAAGCGACGATCGGCGATGGCTGGATCGCGGACCTGGCTCAGCTTGCGAAGCTTGCGCCTCTGGCTGCCGACAAGAGCTTTCGCGACCGCGTCCGCCAGGCGAAGCGCGCTGCCAAAGTGAACTTTGCGAATTGGCTAAAGTCCGCCACCGGCCAGACCGTCGATCCCGACACGATCTTCGACAGCCAGATCAAGCGGATCCACGAGTACAAGCGGCAGCTGCTCAATGCGCTGCACGTGATCGTGCTCTACAACCGCCTGCGCGACGATCCGAAGTTCGACCCGCCCCCGCGGACCGTCTTCTTCGCGGGCAAAGCGGCCCCCGCGTATGCCCTGGCCAAGCTGATCATCAAGTTCATCAATAATGTCGCCGGCACCGTCGACGGCGATCCTTCGATGCGCGGCCGCCTCAAAGTCGTCTTCATTCCCGATTACAACGTCAGCGTTGCCGAACGGCTGATTCCCGCCAGCGACATCTCAGAACAAATCTCGACGGCCGGCTACGAAGCCAGCGGCACCAGCAACATGAAATTCATGATGAATGGCGCACTCACCGTCGGCACTCGCGACGGCGCGACGATCGAAATGGCCCAGGCCGCCGGCGAGGACAATTTCTTCCTCTTCGGGCTGACGGCCGAAGAGGTCAACCAGCTTCGCGGACATTACGATCCGCACTGGCACTATCAGCACGAGCCCGAAACACGGCAGGCCCTCGATCTGATCTTTTCCGATCATTTCAGTCGCTACGAACCCGGCATTTTCGCTCCACTTCGCGACACGCTCTTGGAGCACGGCGACTTTTACCTGCATCTGGCCGATTTGACGTCCTACATCAAGACGCAGACCGCGGCCGGAGCGCTCTACGCCGACCCCGACGCCTGGTTCCGCAAGGTCGTCGCCAACATCGCCAATTCGGGCCGCTTCTCGAGCGACCGCGCGATCAAGGAATACGCGGCCGACATCTGGCACGAGCAACCCTGCCCCGTGCCGGCGGCCGACCTGTCGTAAAGGACGCTGTCGACAAACGCGTGGCAGAGTAACCACGAAGAGACCCGTCAAAGGAGTTCCAGCGTGCCTCTCTCACCTCTCGCCGGCAAACCGGCCCCCAAGAATCTGCTGATCGACATCGCCGCGCTCGAGCGGGAATACGGCGCACGCTCGCCCGACCTTACCGATCCGAATCAAAAAGTGATCTTTGGCACGAGCGGCCACCGCGGCACGCCGCGCGATGGCACCTTCACCGACGCCCACATCGCCGCCATCACGCAGGCGATTTGCGACTACCGTCGCGAACAGCAGATCGACGGCCCCGTCTACATGGGGAAGGACACGCACGCCCTGTCGCGCGTCGCCGAGCGGACGGCCCTCGAGGTCCTAGCGGCCAACGGCGTCGAAACGATCATCCAGCGCGATGACGACGTTACGCCGACGCCCGTCATCTCGCGGGCGATCATTGTCTACAACCGGGGCCGCCGCGATCACCTGGCGGACGGGATCATCATCACGCCGTCGCACAACCCGCCCGAGGACGGCGGCTTCAAGTACAACCCGCCCAACGGCGGCCCGGCCGACACCGACGTCACGAGCTGGATCGAAAACCGCGCCAACGCCCTCTTGCGCGAGAAAAACGCGAGCGTCAAGCGGGTCCCGTACGCGACGGCCCGCAAAGCCGCCACGACGCACGAAGAAGATTTTTGCCTCCCCTACGTCCAGGATCTCAAGAACGTCATCGACATGGCGGCGATCAAGGGCGCGGGGCTCAAACTGGGCGTCGATCCGCTCGGCGGAGCCGCCGTCCACTACTGGGGACCGATCTGCGAGATCTACGGCCTCGACGTGACGGTCACCAACCCGGCCGTCGATCCGACCTTCTCGTTCATGACGGTCGATCACGACGGCAAGATCCGCATGGACTGCTCGAGCCCCTACGCGATGGCCCGGCTCGTCGGCCTGAAGGACCAGTTCCGCGTCGCCTTCGCCAACGATCCCGACTCCGATCGCCACGGCATCGTCAGCCCGTCGATCGGCCTGCTCAATCCGAACCATTTTCTGGCCGTCGCCATCGACTACCTGCTTGCCCATCGACCCAAGTGGCCCACGTCGGCAGTTGTCGGCAAGACACTTGTCAGCAGCAGCCTGATCGATCGGGTCGTCGCCCGGCACAATCGGCGGCTGAACGAAGTCCCCGTCGGTTTCAAGTGGTTCGCGCCGGGCCTCTTCGACGGCACGTGCTGCTTCGGCGGCGAAGAGAGCGCCGGCGCGAGCTTTTTGCGGCTCGACGGCACCGTCTGGACGACCGACAAGGACGGTCCGATCATGGCTCTGCTCGCCGCCGAGATCACTGCCCGCACCCTCAAGGACCCGGGTGAGCACGTGAAGCGGCTCACCGCCGAGTTCGGCACCCCCTACTACACGCGGATAGATGCCCCCGCGACGCCCGGGCAAAAGGCAAAGCTCAAAAACCTTTCGCCCGAAGCCGTCCGCACCCAGACGCTCGCCGGCGAACCGATCGTCGCCCGCCTGACGCGCGCCCCCGGCAACAACGCCCCGATTGGCGGCCTCAAAGTCGCGACAAAAACAGGCTGGTTCGCCGCCCGCCCCTCCGGCACCGAAAACGTCTACAAGATCTACGCCGAAAGCTTTGTAAGCCAGACCCAGCTCGACCAGATCCTCGCCGAAGCCGAGCAGATCGTGAACGCGGCCCTCGCGTAGGGTGGGACAAGGCCCGCTTCG
>DASPSM010000743.1:0-4948 GCA_035623955.1 Planctomycetaceae bacterium | reverse complement strand
GCCGGTGCCTTCTCCAGAGGTCGTTGAAGCGCCCGGCGCCGAGGTTCCCGCAACGATTCTGCCCATGCCGGCCGCCGCTTCGCAGCCGGCCGAACCGCGACGCCCACCCGTCCCCGACAAGGACGCGGCCCGACGCGCGGCATAGCCGAATTTGCGGGCCTGCAGTCGTGGCCGCTCGTCTTGTGGCCGCGCGGCAAATCGCCGATAAAGAGGCCGGAGCCCGCATCGCATGTCGTCGAGGCGATGCGGCGGCTTCTCTAGAGTTCGCACAGGCACTTGAGGCGCGCGGTGGCGAAGTTCCTGGTAACGGGAGCGGCAGGATTTATCGGCTTCCACACGAGCGAGCGGCTGCTGGCTCGCGGCGACGTCGTCGTGGGGTTAGACAATCTCAACGACTATTACAGCGTGAAGCTCAAGCGCGACCGGCTCGATCAGCTCCTGGTGCGGCCTGGCTTTTCATTCCACCAAATCGACCTCGCCGATCGCGACGCGGTCGGCCGGCTCTTCGAGCGCGAACGCTTCGAGGTCGTGATCAACCTCGCAGCGCAAGCGGGCGTGCGCTATTCAATTGAGAACCCGCACGCGTACGTTGCGAGCAACCTGGTCGGGTTTGTGAACGTGCTCGAGGGCTGCCAGCGCTCGGGGAGCGTCAAACATCTCGTCTATGCATCGTCGAGTTCCGTCTATGGCGCAAATAAAAAGATGCCGTTTGCCGTCCACGATGCAGTCGATCATCCCGTAAGTCTGTACGCGGCGACAAAAAAGTCGAACGAGCTGATGGCTCACGTTTACAGCCACCTCCATGGGCTTCCGACGACCGGCCTGAGGTTCTTCACCGTGTACGGTCCCTGGGGGCGGCCCGATATGGCAATGTGGCTCTTCGCCGATGCGATTCTGGCCGGCCGGCCGATCGACGTTTTCAACCATGGGAAGATGCGCCGCGACTTCACCTACATCGACGACGTCGTCGAAGGCATCGCACGCGTCGCCGACCGTATTCCGGCGCGAAACCCCGAGTGGTCGGCGATCAACCCCGATCCTGCTTCCAGCTTCGCTCCGTTTCGTGTCTACAACATTGGCAATAACCAGCCGGTCGAACTCATGACGATGATCGCGGTCCTCGAGCGCGAGTTGGGGCGCAAGGCCGAGCTGAATTTTCTGCCGATGCAGCCGGGCGACGTTCCCGAAACCTACGCCGACATCGACGACCTGACGCGCGACGTCGGCTTCCGTCCCTCGACGCCGATCGAAGCGGGCGTCGAGCGCTTTGTCCGTTGGTATCGCGCCTATCACGGCGTTTGATCGCCGCGCATAACGCAAAAAAGATTTGCGCGCGGATCCAGGCGTCAAACTCGCCCGAGCTTCGCCTGCCGAGTGAAAGCTGAATCGCTTCGTGCGCGAAACGTGCCGGCCGAAGCTGAATTCCGCCTATCGGGAGCCTCCAACTTAAACGCTTGGATGAAGTTTGCCGATAGTAACGAAAACTCCGGTTCTACCAATCGGAGCGCATCGACTGCGCGGAACGCCGCAAAATCCGCAATCTTGGAAGCAGGTCGTTCAGGGGGGGGCTTTTGGCAAATGGCCAGAAAATCTACGCGCTTCGGGTCGAGGTTTTTCGACGTTGCCATCCGGATCGCTGGTTGCGCCGCAGTCGCGGGTCTGATGGGGACCTACGGTCTTCCGGTCGCTCACGCGCAGATCATTCCGGGCTCGACGACCTTCTCGTCCGGATCCACGAAATCCAGCTCCGACGGGCGCGTGCGCCTCAACATGCGGGGCGCTTCGTGGAGCAAGGTGCTCAAGCGCATCGCGCGGCACTCCGGGTTGGAACTCGTGATGAAGTCCACCCCGCCGGGGACGTTCACCTGCACCGATCCGCAGGAGCACACCATTCCGGACGCCGTCAGGCTGGTCAATTCCCAGTTGGAGCCGTTGGGTTTTCGCCTGATTCAGCAGGGCAATTATCTGGTTGTGCTGAACCTCGACGGACTGCGCTCGGGTTACAACAGTCCTTCGTTCGTGCGTCCTTCGCGGATGGGCGCCCCTGCCGATGCGGCGGGCGGACAATCCGCTTCTGTGCCGACGAATGCCGTTCCAACGTCGCGATCCTCGGACGTCGTTCCGGTCTCGGGGACGGCTGCGGACGCGTCGGCGGGAACACAAGTCGCTCCGGCGGTGATGGAGCTCAACTCGGACGGCAACACGACCTCGGGCACTCCGTCGAATGGCGGCGAAACCGGCGCGGCTGCCAGTTCGGCCGATTCCATTCATTTGTCCGGGGAGAGCGATTCCTCCTCCAAGGACGGGGACAAAAAATCACCCAAGACGCCGCAGGACGAAAAGATCGAGAAGGCCGACACGACCCCGCAAATCCGCATCTTTTCCATCTCCCCGAGCTGGCCTCAGGTCCTGCAGAGCGTCTGCGAGCAAAGCGGACTGACGCTGGTCGTTAAAAAGTGCCCGAGCGGGACGGTGCATTTCCGCGATTGGCACAAGCACACCACCGGCGAAATCATCGCCCTTCTCAATCATGAGCTCGAGGACCAGCAATCGAACTTCCGGCTCGTTCGCCAAGACAACTTTCTGCTTGTCATCAACAAAGAGGATCTGCGCTCGGACTATGAGCGGCCGATCGTCGGCAATCTGCGGCGCCCCGTGCATTCGGAGATCGAGATGATCACCGGACCGGCGCCGGCAACCGCCGCTCAGCCTCCGGTCGAGTCGCAAGTGTCGACTCCAACGGTCGTCCCGGCCAGCGCGACCACGACATCTGATGACGCGGCTCAGCAGCCTCCGGCGCGCACGATCGAACCGGTCCGTCTCGAGAGCGCGGCGGACGCTCCGGAGCTGTTGCCGGCTCCGACGCCAGAGCCGGCGACTCCCGCCGCGGCCAGTCGCACGGAGCCCATCCGCGCGCCTCGCATGGAAGAGAATATCTCGCCGTTACTGGCTCCGGTTGCCCCGGCGAGCGGGTCCGCGGCATCGGGCTCAGACTTTCTTCCGCAGCATCGCCGGGTGGAAGCGCTCTCGCGGCGCCTCTACTCCGCTTTGAAGTCACGCTCGCAGCTGATCGACGCGGGTCCGGACAACCTGCCGAGCTTTCGCGTGTTTGACGCCTCCGGAGCCCGGTCCCAAGTCACTTGCACGATCGGAATCGATACCGAGCACAATCGCCTGGTGATCGACGCCCCCGCCAAGAAACGCTCCGCCGTGATGCACGTGTTTGCCCGACTGGACGAAACCGACGAGTTTGCGGAGGACAACCTGCGCCTCGTCTCGGCCGACGTGCCGCGAGCCACCATCGCCCAAAATGTCACGCAGGAGCTCAACAAGTTCGTTGTGCAAAACAGCCAGACCCCGGTCGCGCCTCCGGTCCCGGAACAACCGCAGGGACGCGCGACGCTGCAAGTCACGCCTGGTCAGCCGAACCTCTCGGAACTGATCAAGGGCCTCAAGGGCGAGGTGACGGTCGAATCGGTGCCCGAACTCGGAATCTTGATCCTCCGCGGAAACCCGGCTGACGTGGACGCGGTGATGAAGGTCATCCGCGAAGTCGAACGGCTCAGCGCGGGCGCGGCCCCGCAGATCACGATCCTGCCTTTGAAGTACGTCAACTCCGATTCATTCGCCAAGCTGATGAATTCGGTCTACTCGGACCTGCACGGTCTGCGGACCACCGAAGCAGCCGCCAAGCCGCAGATCAAGTTTTACGCCATCGGCAAGCCGAACGCCGTGCTGGTTATTGCGCCCCCAGCGGAAATGGCCGGCGTGCGCGACCTGACTGCGCAGCTCGACCGGCCGGTCATTCCGGAGACCGAGTTCCAGGTCTTTCCTCTGCGTCACGGCATCGCGGCGCAGATCGCCAGGTCGGTCAACGACTTCTACAAAGGTCGCACCGGACTGGGGACGGTGGTCGAGGCGGTTTCCGACGCGCGGACCAACTCGGTCATCGTGCAGGCACGGCCCCGCGACCTCGAGGAAGTCGCAAAGCTGATCGCCAAGCTCGACGGGCCGACCGCTTCGCAAGCCACCGTCAAGGTCTTCACGCTGACCAACGGGGACGCGGCCACCATCGTGCGGCTGTTGGATGCGCTGTTCCTTCCCGCCGGTCAGGCGCAAGGAGCGGCGGGGGCCCAGACAACCACGCAAACCAGCGAGCAGTCGCCCACGATTTTGCGAATTACTGCCGACGTCCGCACCAATAGCATTATCGCCGTCGGTGCGCCGGAGACTCTGCAGGCCATCTATGCCGTCATTCTCCGTTTGGACAACAGCGACGCCCATCGGCGCGAAACAGTCGTAATGAAGTTGAAGAACAACAGCTCCGATGCCGTGCAAAGAGCGATCAGCGATTTCGTCACGTCGGAGCGAAGCGTCGCTCAGATCGACCCGGAGCTGGTCAGCACAGTCGAGTTGCTCGAGCGCGAAGTGTTCATCATCTCCGAGCCGGTCAGCAACAGCCTGCTCTTGAGCGCAACGCCGCGTTACTTCACAGAACTCAAGCAGATGATCGAAAAGCTCGACGCGCCGCCGTTGCAAGTCGTGATTCAGGCGATGCTCGTCGAAGTGACGTTGACCAACGACGACGAGTTCGGCATCGAGCTGGGCTTCCAGTCGCCCGTGTTGTTCGATCGCAGCACGCTGTCTCCGCCTGTGACCTTGCAGGTCACGACGTCGCAAAACACGAACACAACCGTCGCCAATAACGTCGCCTTGAGCACGACGGCCGCCCCCGGATTTCAATTTACCGACCCTGCCCTCGGCACCGACGGCCTGGGCACAAACTCGATCGTCAACACGAGCACCGTGGGCACGCAAGAGTTAACGAACCTCGGGGTCTCGCGCATCAGCACCGTCAATCCGCAATACGGCTCGGGACTGATCCTGGCCGCCAGCTCCGAGTCGGTCAGCTTCCTCTTGCGGGCCTTGTCGTACCGGGAAAACCTCC
>DASPSM010000709.1:0-2661 GCA_035623955.1 Planctomycetaceae bacterium | reverse complement strand
AGGTCGATCCGGGCGTGTTCAGCACGCACGTCGGTCGTCGCGGCAAGAAGGACTGCGGCGAACGTCATGAGGCAAGTTGCGGCGACTCGACGATGACCAGGCATCACGTGCTCCCGTAATCAATTGTCGGAAAGCTAGAGGCTCGTATCCTTCGCGGCTATTCGCAAATCAAGTCCAAGGCGGCGTAATGCTCGTGGCCGTGCGTGGCGAGCATTTCGCGTGTTTCGACCCGCAGCAGGTAGGCGCCCGGTTCGTCGATGGCAAGCGAAAACTTCCCGCTCGCGACGCCGCCCGGTTTAAAATCCATCCACAGAGCCGATTCCTGCACGGGATCTTTGAGCGGAGGCAGCGTCGTCTGCCCCGGTTCCTTTTCCGCAACGACAACACAGTGAATCGTCACGTCCTTGAATGATTCCCGTTTGCTCACGTTGGTCGCCTTCCAGGAGACGACGAAGTCCTGGTGGGCCTTGACGGTGCAGACGGGGCGAGGATGGGGTTTCTTGGCCGAGGGTTGGATTTCGGTCTGCGTGGTGCGGACACGCTGGCTGCCCGCTTTGACTTCGATCGCGATTTCCATGTCCGACGCGAGCGCCGTCCGCGGCGCGCACACGCAGGCAATCGGCATGACGAGTGAGCAAATGACCCAGCCGGAGTGAGCAAGTGTTGTTCTCATCCTTTGTATTGTGATGATATCTCGCGGCCGCCGAAAGTGCTGGGGGCCGTGTCGCGCTTGACTACGCGCGTAGTCGAGAGTATTTCTCTTTTAAGGTGCCACTCGGGTCGAAAGGAGTGCGCGGCCATGCCACGTTTGCGCCACAATCTGGGCAGCCTGGAAAAGTTGATCCTGGAACACGTCGCCGACAAGGGGCCGATCCTGGCCCGCGACGTCACCGAGCATTTCGAGAAGAAAACGGGCCGGGCCCGCACGACCGTGCTCACCGTGATGGACCGGCTGCGCGAGAAAGGTTATCTCAAGCGCGAAAAACTGGGCCTGTTCGTCCGCTATACCTGCAAGATCTCGCGAGCCGACCTGATGCAGCAGATCGTCGGCACCTTCGTCGACGACGTGCTGCACGGACGCATCTCTCCCTTCGTGGCCTACCTCACTAAAAGCCGAAAACTCACGAGCAACGAAATCCGCAAGCTCGAACAGCTTCTCAAGCGGCTGGAAGCGAAGGAGCGAGGGACCAAAAAGTGACCTGCGCGTGGAGTGATGGGTACCCAGATGGCAGGTGATCCCAGGGTCATGGCTCGGCGGTTGACCGAAGCGAGAAAGGCAAAGGGGCTGAAGGTCGACCAAATCGCCGAGTATCTGATCGATTGCCGAATGTCAAAGAAGAGGCGACATACGTCGAAGCCAAGGCGGCTCTGGATCGGTTGGGTTCGCCGATGGTTTCACTCTGGTCTGGAAACCATTCCTGACGAGTTTCGCGAGGACTTTGAGCAACTTTGTACTCTGCTGGAGATTCCGTCGGTCGAGGCGCTATGGCGAGAATGACATCATCGCGCGTACGCGGACGAGACCGGCGGGAATCGCACGCTGACCGCGACCCCGCAGCGCAGGCGCTGATCGGCACTGGGAACTCGGACTAAGACAGGCACAAGCCCCGTGTGGCGGTCGGCGACCGCGCCGATACACACCACGCGACCCGTCAGCAGCGGCTGGTCGGTTTCTGCCAGGCGCACGTCAACCGGCTGCCCTAGAGCCACATCGTCGTCCGCTTGCCTGGCAGTCAGGTCGCAGCGCACCTCGACCTCCCGGAGGTCGACGATTTCGCCCCACACCGACGTGCCGGGTCGCGAGACAAGGCCGGGATAGACATCGAGCCAGCTCACGACTCCGTCGATTGCCGCCCGCAGGGTGAAATGTTCGAGCTCGGCCCGGGACGAATCGAGCGCCGCCTGGGCCGCGCGTTGTTCGGCTTCGGTCTTGTGGACGGCCAGTTCGGCGTCGTGCAGCCGTTGCTCGGGCAAAACCTCGTGATTGGCGCGCGCCTTGGCCAGGAAGCGACGGGCCTCGCTCGCGGCGGCCTTCGCGCTGTCGAGCAGCGCTTGCTTCAGCCGCACGTCAGCCTGTGCTTCGTCGTCATCGAGCTTGACGAGAATCTGGCCCTTCTTCACATGTTCGCCCGGCGCCACCAGCACCTCGACGACCGGATGCAGCGGCACGGGTGCAATGCTCGCTCGGCGACCCGGGGCACACTGCGTCTGGCCGACCGCTTCGATCGAACCATCGCTGCCGACAAACGTCGCCGCCGACCCCGCCGCGTGATTTGTCCCCGGAGACACGCCGCTCCGCGCGGCCAGACAAAGAGCGGCCAGGCCGCAACCGAGCCAGAGGAATGAACGCATGCCTCGCCCCCCGAACAATTGTATGCGCGCGGGCGCCCGAGTGAATTAGCAATCCGCGCGCCGCGAGAGGCGTTTGAGCCCTTAGAAACTCTAGGCCACTTTTTTTGCTCTCGCAGTCCGCGCTGCAGCGCTGGGCCACCAGTAGGCGGGGCCCAGGAACGAGCGCTCGGCGCTTCGCGACTCGAAGATGTCTTTCCGCTCATCAACGAGGCACGGCCGCAGCATGTTGCCGCAAAGCAACACGGGATCGTGCGCGGCCAACCCTGTGCAGCGCGTTAATTTCAGCGGCCGCAAGATGGGCCGGATCGC
>DASPSM010000707.1:0-3976 GCA_035623955.1 Planctomycetaceae bacterium | reverse complement strand
TGGCCGGGCGAGCAGCGCACTCACCTGTGACTCGATCGGCTGCCACATTGCCCGGTCGATCGACCCCACGACGAGAATCAGGAGAACTCCCGGCACCAGGTTCAAAAGATACCGGACCGATTCCGGCGTCGCCTCGGGATCGTCGCGAGCGTCGAGCAAGATCAAGCGTGGCACGGCCAACTTCTGGAGCAAATTTCCCAGGGCCAAAGCCACACCCTGCACCGGCAGCACGTCGTAACCGGCCTCGAGCAGTTCGCCATAGAGCAACCGCCGCTCGCTCAGATCGGCAGCAACGAGCAGCACGTCGCGGTGTCCGTCGCCGGTCGTCACAGGTGGCTCCGAATTCGCTCCGCTTGGCAGTCTCGCAGAAACCGTACCACGCGCGTACGATCGACGATGCGAACCGCGAGGAATTCAGCCGTTTCGCTCTTCGAGCTGCCGGACCTTTCGTAGGGACATTCCTTGAAACAGGTTGGCAAAGCCGTGCTGATCGCGGTCGCGCTCGTGGCGGGCGGGTGCGGCACGTCCCGTGTCGAACCGCGCAAGGTGCTCGGGGTCAAGAAGGACGCGCAGGGCAAAGTTCTCCAGGAGATTGTCGGTCGACTGCACGTCGAGAAGTGGGGCGTCCTGCCCGGGCCGCATGGACTGGGGCCGGCCGATACGAAACTTTGGTACGAATGCTGGCTCAGCGAGCCGGGAAAGCCCAATCGCCCACTCCCGTTCCTCACGTCTGTTCTGTTCAATCCCAATCATTGCCGGCCGGTGGCGGACACATCGTATTGGGTCATCCGCACGCAGAAGAACGATGCGCACGGCGAGACCATCGGGCTGGTTGTCTTTGACGAGTCGGGAATCCTGCGTCAACAGATTCTCGACTACGCACACGACTGGTCGAAGGGGGGCGGGTTCCAGATCTATTCGCGCGACGGCAACCGCAAGTTGATCGTCCGCACGCCGCGCGGCTTCATCGAGTACGATGTCATCAGCGGCTCCGAGAAGCCCGGCAAAGAGCCGCCGAGAATCGCCGAGGACGACGAGCCATGAACCCAACGAGTCCCGCCGGTAATGCCGAACCGGCGTTTGAGAGGATCCTGCCTCTCCTAGCGTTTACCGCGTTCGGCTTGTTCTCGCTAATCTCGATTGCAAGCGCAAGCGACTTCGACACAGCTCGCGTGATGGGCCGCGTCACAGACTCGGAGGGCAAGCCGCTCGCCGGGGTGAAAGTCCATTTAAACAACATTCGGGGACCGGTGGTTTTGGGCGGTCCGACGGAAGCACGGACGGACAAAGATGGGCGCTACGAAATCGCTGTGCAATTCAGCCGAGGCGCGAGCCTTCGCCTCGTGAATATCTTCGCCGACCTCGATGGCTACGTTCGTGGAGCTCCCGCCTTCGAGGCCGCTCTCAAACAGGGACAAAAAGCCAAGCAAGACTTTCGCCTCGAGCGCGGGATGATTCTATCGGGCGTCATCGTGCCGCCACCGCCCGACAGCCGTTTTCCTCGGCCGCAATCGTGGCCCAAGAGAACGGTTCTCCGAATTACGGGACCGGCTCTTCGTTCCTGGCCGGATAATGCGCAATTCTGTGTCACCGATTCCACTGGACGCTTCCAGATTTGGCTTCCTCCCGGCCGCTACACGCTGTCGTCTGGTCCGTCTTGGCTCGACTCCGCAGAGACCGAGTGGCCGAATCTCGAGGCGGGCCAGCACGACCTGGTTCTGAGGATGAACTCGCGCTGGACGTACAAGTCGCCGCTCACTTGGGAGCCGGCTGAAGCCGAGGCTGCTTTCGACGAACTGTGGTCCGCGATGGACCGTCATTACAGTTACTTCTTCCTCAAGAAAGATGTGGATTGGAACCGACTGAAGCGCGAATGTCGGCCGCGCTTTCTGGGAGCGAAAAGCGCGGGAGAGCTCACTTCCGTGGTTCATGACATGCTCGCGCCCCTGCGCGACATTCACGTTTGGATCCGAACCGCCGAAGGTGTGGTTCCGACGTATGCGAGCAGCTATTCGTACAACGGGAACTCCCGGATTACCCGTGGGCAATTGAAGGACTCGACAGACTGCGGCGGGTTCGCCATCGTGGGCAAGACCAATCCTGATGGCTTCGGATATTTCCTCATGCTCCGGCAGGGACTTGCTTCGCGCGTCGCCGTGCAAAAGGCCGCAGCTGCGATCCGCGCGCTCGCCGACCCGCCCGGATTCATAGTCGATTTGCGGCAAGCCAGCGGCGGCAGCGAGCCGCTGGCGCAAGAAATCGCAAAACTCTTTTGCGCCAAGGAAACCGTCTACGCCCGGAGCAAACGTCGAAGCGGTCCGGGCCACAACGACTTTGGCCCAGAAAACGTCCGCAAACTTCCGGCTACCGACAATGCCTACAAGCGTCCGGTCGTGTGCCTGATTGGCCCTGGGGCAGTCAGCAGTGGCGAAAACTTCGTCCAGATGATGCGGTCTTTGCCCAACGTGACGCTCGTCGGCCTGCCGACTCGCGGAGCGAGCGGCAATCCGAGGGCTTTCCCGATTTCCGGGACGCAGCTCGTCGTCTACTTTTCGAGGTGGGTCGACATGCTGCCCAGCGGGGAACCGTTCGAGGGGGTCGGAATCCTTCCCGATGTGCCCGTCGAAGCCGAGGCGACGGACTTTTCCAGCGCGGATCCCACGCTGGAAAAGGGATTGCAGATCTTGCGCGCGAAAACTGGATCCGACGCCTCCGCGCGATGAGTTGCCGCGATTGCCTCGCGGTTCGTTGTTGAATTCGATTCGACGGCAGCAGGCCAGTTTTTCCAGCAAAGATTCCGCATCCTGTGCCGAATGACTTGAAGGCTTGTTGGCACCCCAGACCCACGCTCCGCATCAGTCATGGACGCTTCGACCGACGCCGAAACGACACAAAAGCAACGACCCACTCCCACCGTTCAAATCGGCCGCCTGAAGCTCACCGGCGCCTGGGCAATCGTCGCGTTCTTGGTGCTGCTCTCGCCGATCGCCGCGCTCATTGTCTATTCCCATCCCAGGGCCAGCGTGCTGGTTTCGGCCGTGCTCTGGCTGGTGATGGACGTCTACTGGAGTCTGGCCGAAGTCAAAAAACGCGAAGCCAAATCGGCCGAGTCGCGTGCGTCGCGCCGGCGACATGGGCTATTGACCACGGCTGCCCTGTTGCTGCTCTTCATGCCGGTCCCCGGACTGACGGGGCAATTCGTCCCCGACACGCTCACGACGGCCCTCGTTGGGCTCGGCATCCAGATCGGATTCACCCTGTTCTACCTCTTCGCTCGCATTTATCTCGGCCGGTTGTGGAGCGGTGCGATCACGATCATGACCGACCACGAGTTGATTCAGACGGGCCCCTATCGATTCCTGCGACACCCCATGTACACCGGCATGCTGGGCATGTTTGCTGGAACCGCCGTCGTGGTTGGGCAGTATCACTCGTTGCTGGGCCTCGCAATCGGCGTGCTGGCCTACGCTCGAAAGATCCGGATCGAGGACCAGGTTCTTTCCGACGAGTTTGGCCCAGCGTATGAAACGTATCGCAAACGGACGGCCGCGCTGATTCCTTGGGTGCTCTAGGTCTGCCTCCGCGCCGTTGCGACTCAAGATGCTCGGAGACCCACGCGCGTATCTCAGGTTGTGCGCCGCTGCGGCCGATTCTTTTAATGGACGGGCTGCTTTCGCCTCGCCGTTCCCGCGAGGTATCTCCTAAATCGCTCGGGTTGACCTGGAGGAGCGATCTCAAACTCAATCGCCACCTTGTCTCCTTCGGTCTTGATATAGGTCAACCGGAAGCGCGGCGTTGATGGCGCGGCAGCGCCCAAGAATACGAGTCCTTTGCCGGCCGGCAAGGCGGTGACGGAGTACTCAATGACGTGACCTTCGTTGTCAAAGTAAACGGCTCGAAACCCCTTTGCGGCCTGGTCGGGATAAATGACCATCAGATCCTCATGCCGCGCGGCAGGTCGACTTTTCGCAGCGGG
>DASPSM010000697.1:0-2546 GCA_035623955.1 Planctomycetaceae bacterium | reverse complement strand
GGTCGGGTCCGCCTCACTCTCGCCAAATCGTACGGATTGCGGATCGAGGTTCGGCAATCGGGCCAGTCGACCGCGCCCGCGACGGTCAAGGTGGCCTTCACCGCTCAAGCGCCGCCGGCCGCGAGCTGCGCGGCGGCGGCGTGAGCGACCCACGCTCAGTTCGCCTCGGCAGGCTCGATTAAATAGGTCTTGTCGTCGAGCCGGACGAGGATGGGTCCGTCTAAGCCGAGATACTTGGCGAAGCGGCCGTTGTCGCGAGACGCCAGCGCAAAATACGCGTCGCTGAACTGCTCGATCCGCGTCGGCTTCTTCTCCGTCTCCTCGGTAAGTTCGGCGTCGCGCCAGCGATTGTTCTTCCAGTAGAAAGTCTTCTCGCCGATGGTTTGCACGACCGGCTTGCTCGGCACCTCAGAATCGCTTTGCAACTGGCCCCCGATCACAGGGCTCGAGCGGCGGCTCATAAGCCCGCCGCCCATGCGCGTGTCCTCTCGCTTGAGTTTCTTGAACCCCTCGTTCAAACGCGCCGCCTTCGGATCTATTTCCAGATCGGTGGCGTGAGTGCCCAGTCCGCCGGCAAAGCCGCCCATACCCAAGCCGCCGGTGCTCGCCGGTGCCGGCGCCTGGTTGGCTGATTGGACCTGGCTCTTGAATTGGCGCTGCTGAAACCCTGACGCTCCGTCGGTCGCTTGGAGCTGGTCAAGCGATTCGCTCGCCCGACGTCCCAGACCTCGGCGGTCGGCGAGGTCGACATTCTCATCGGCCAGGAAGGACGTGTAGGGCGTCATGATGCCGTGTTTGAGCGAGAGCTGCACGAGCTCGTCGGTCAGTTCGCGGTTCTTGCCGCTGAGATCGATTTCGTCGATGAGTTCGCCGATCCTCCGTGTCGCCCAGACCTTTTCCACAAAGGCATTGGCGTCGGCGACAGAGTGGGCTGCCAGGTTCGCCGCCAATGTGTAAGACTGTCGCTTCCCGGCCAGGTCGCCGGAAAGCGTAAGCTTGACCGGACCGGCTTCCCGATATCGCCCAGCCCACACGAGCTGCTCGCCTGCGAAGAGGTCGGGCAGTTTCCGCGGATAGGCTCGCGAAATCGACGGCGCCGGCTCGCCCGGTTTCTCCGGCTCGAACTTCACGTCGACGTTCGTCAATAACGGCGAGCCGATCGTTCGGGCCAGCGCGGAAACATAGATCTCGATGTCCTCGTTGGGCCGAACGTAGGCCGATTGCCCATTGAAGGCCCGCGACAGGCGATCGAGCAAGCGACCGTTCACATCGAAGCCGATTCCGAGATCGAAGATTTGCGCGTTAACTTTGTTAGCCGCCCGCGCGTGGGCGACGATCGTCTTCTCGCTGCGCTCGCCGACTGTCGGGACGCCGTCGGTCAGGAACAGCACATAACTGGGCCGCTTGTCGTCGGTGAGCATCGAAAGGGCCGTTTTCAGGGCTTCGTCGATGTTCGTGCCCCCTCCCGCATTGATGTTGTCGGCAAACGCATTTGCCGCCTTGATTGTTTCCGGGGTCACGTGCTGCAGCGTGGGGCGAAAGGCCTCGATGTCGGAGTCGTAAGCGATGACGTTGAACTTATCGCTTGGATTGAGCTGGCCGAGGAAGAATTTCACGGCTTGCCGCGCCTGCTCGATCTTTTGACCGGCCATGCTGCCCGACCGATCGACGACGATGACCGCGGTCTTGGGGATCGCGACGACGTGCGGGGCGTGCAGATCGGGGCTCGCCAAGAGCAGGAAGTAGCCGTCCTCCTTTTCGTTGGGCCGGTAGCTGATCAGGTTCATCCCGACGGCGCCGGCTTGGGTGCTGTAAAGCACCCGCAGGTCGTCCGGCGTCTTCACATTGTTGATGGTCAACTTGCCCGTCGCATGGTGCTCGTCCGGGCGGTCGAAGGCGACCTTGTGCGTCGGGCTGTAGACAGTCTTGAGCGGGTCGGTGGTTTCGATCCTGAAGCTGACCGCAAGCGTGTCGATGGCGTGATTCGCGTGCTTCAGAGTCCCCAGCGGCAGGAGCAGATCGATCAAGCCAGCGGTCTTTTTCAGCAGTTGCGAGTAGCGAATTTCGACTGTGCGATCGGCGTGAGGCGGAATCGGAAACACGCGCGTCTGATACATGCCCTCGCCCAAGTATTCGAGCAGGGCCGGGTCACGCCGTCGTCGCACGATGTCTTCGTAAATCCGGCGCGCTTCCTCTTTTGGAAGCAACCGGCCGGGCAGTTCTTTGCCGTCATAAAGCAGCGTAAGGTCGCTGATCGCCGCCCCGTCCGGAATGGGGAACACCAACTGCGCCTCGACGGTGGCCGAGCCGACGTTTTGAAAGACTTGCGTGAGGCTGATCTTGGCAGCCTGATCGTGCACGACTGCCTGCACGTCAACCGAGCGGATTCTGTAAGTTTCAAAGTTGGGGATGCGATGAATGGGGGGGCGAATGGGCCGACGAATCGGCTCACCCGTTTCCCTGTTTGGGACCAGAAACTGGGCCGACGCCAAATCGGGCAGGCCAGCGAAGAGGAAAACGTAGACCGAGACGCCGACAGCCAAACG